>JAJDDS010000673.1 GCA_029260195.1 Phycisphaerae bacterium | reverse complement strand
CGCGAGAGTTCCCCATCGTTCGGATGGGAAAAGAAAGCGACAAGGATTAGGGAGCCGTAATGATCGAGTTGATGTTGCTATTGGGTCAAACTCAGCAGGCGCCGGGCGGGGGCGGCGGGTTGATGATCGGCATGCTGCTTTTCGTGGCGGTGTTCTTTTTCATGACGTCTCGTTCGCAGAAGCGCGAGAAGAAAAAGAAAGCCGACATGCTGGGCAATCTGTCAAAAAACGATCGCGTCATGACGATCGGGGGTGTCATTGGGACGGTCGTGGGCGTCAAAGACAACGAGGTGATACTCAAAGTCGACGAAGCCACCAACACACGGATGACGTTCATCCGGCGGTCGATCCAGCAGGTTGTCCACAGCGACGAGGATCTGAAGGGGGAGGGATAACGGCTCCACCCTCCGGATGGAGCTCACTTCTACTGCCGCTCTACGCCGACGATGACGGTGAAGTCCTGCCGCAAGTAGAAGCACTTACCAGCCACGTTTTCGCAAACATTGTAGAGCACATACGCGGGCAGTTCGAGCGAGCCCTGTTCGGCTCCGTCCTTCATGGCAAGCTCGAACTCCAGGGATCGCGTCTCACGAGTCTCAGGGCGTTTGGCGTTCCCGAAGATGAACCGCCCTTGCCCGAGTGACCACCCCGGAACGTCCTTCGCGGGCGCAAGAGACATCGTGAGCGGGTGAGACTCGTTGTTCCCGAACGGCTTCGTTTTCTCGTTCAGGCGAAAAGGGGCGCGAACGCGCACGCGCCGTCCCGGCTCCACGCGCGCCGGGGTGACGACCGATTCGATCGCGACAAACCCCTTGGCGTCGCGATGGATGCGATTCGGGGGGCCGGGTCTGGGATCGCCGAAGACGAGCCGTCCGCCGTACGCCGTGCCGGTGGCGCGACCTCGGACCCGGTCGGCTCGACGGGCTGCGGTACGGGGCGTTCGCCGCGAGCGAGAATCTCCTCCCGTGCCTTCTCCACCCAGAAGTAGAAATTGTACGGCTTGTCGAGACGTGGGCCGTACTGCTCGATTCGACGCCGCCAAACGTACTGGTTCGGATCGATCATGAGTACTCGCCCCCACTGCTCGACGGATGCCTGCGCGTCACCGTGCCGCCGCGCGGCGGACTCATGGCGGCGCCGAAAAGCCACGCCCAGCCGAAACTGAGCGCCACCGTCATCCGGGTCAAGTGCGACGGCGCGCTCGTATGCTCCCGCAGCTTGGTCAATCGCTTCCGCGCCGCCGCAGAGAAAGCTCGCGTCCCCGAGACTTCTCCAGGACCGCGCGTCACCGGCTTGCGCCACTTCCTTGGTGAGGGCGGCGAGGCTCGGCTCCTTGGCCCGGTTCATCGCGCCGTCGACACGCGTTGACGGATACGCACGCAGCACAAAGTCCGCCACGACGGCTGAAGGCGTGATGCGTTCGTGTCGCACAATCCCCGCCTGATCGATCGCGACGGGCACGGGAACGACCTTCACACTGAGGAGGTTCAGCGCATCGACGTAGATTGGCCGATCCGACTCACGCCACTGCCGATACAACTTCGCCCGATCGGGGTGCTGCTCTTGCACCACGCCGATGGCGACCAGTTCGCCCGCCGCGACGTGCGGCTTGAGCACCTTCTGCCACACGGGCGGTTGCCTTCGGCAGCCGGCTCACCACGAGGCGAAGTGGGTCAGCAGGTTCTTCTTGCCACGATAGTCCGAAAGTCGACCGAACCCGCCATCGAGATCGGGCAACAGAAAATCGGGGTACATCCGCCCTTCCTTCGTCCCGATGGTTGGTTGCGCGGGTGCAGCCTGCACCGCGTCGGACCACGCGGTTACGACAGCCAGAATGAGGGCGACCCGAACACGATGTATGTGCATTTCTATCCTTGCGCGTGGAACAACTCGCGTGTTCCCGGGTAACGAGATTTCCTGTCCATGGGTCCGCAGCTAAGAGCGTAATACCGCCGGGCGACCTGTTCAAGCGATGGCGTCGTTCCAAGCCGAGTCCCTCGACGCCCAGGGTGACGTCGGTGGCCGGGATGGGGACAGGCTTGAGGATGGTGCCTTTCTTTCATACACTGGGGACGGGGCCGCATCCGATCTAAACGAGTGGTGATTCGACCCGTTGACACGAAATGACCGCCCGCGGACGGCTGGTGAACCTGCGTTCGCGGATGCGCGGTCTCCGCAGGGTAGCCGGCGCGATCCGGCGAATTGGTGACGCATGACGACGACGCAAACGCGACCTCCCAAACCGGTGAGGCCACAGCGCCGAAAGTACGTACCCGCCGTCGGCCCCCGGCTGGGAAAACTGCTCCCGGCGCTCTTCGCCCTGTTCGCCGTGCTGGTGGTGAACTCGGTCTACCTCGTGAGCATTACCGCCTTCGAGGCTGCGACGGGGCAGACCTATCAGAACTACTTCTACCAGTTCATGTTCCTGCTGCACCTGCTGCTGGGATTGGCGATCATCGGTCCGGTGGTCGTCTTCGGCGTCATCCACATCGTCAACACCAAGCACCGCTCGAACAAGCGGGCGATCAACGTCGGGTACGGCCTGTTCGTCGTCAGCCTGCTCCTCATTATCAGCGGGATCATCCTAACACGTGTGGACATCGCAGGGTTCGAACTGAACATCAAGAATGCCCACGTTCGCACGATCTCCTACTGGTCGCACGTGATCGCGCCACTGGTGGCGATCTGGCTGTTCGTGCTGCATCGGCTAGCCGGCAAGCGGATCAGATGGCGCACGGGCGCGACGTGGTCAGCCGTGGCGTTCGGCTTCGCCGCCGTCATGATGAGTCTACACTCGCAGGACCCTCGCCAGTGGAATGTGGCTGGTCCGGCATCGGGCGAGCGGTACTTCTTTCCATCGCTGGCTCGGACGGCTGACGGGAACTTCATCCCGGAGCGTTCACTGGCGAACGGTGAATACTGCAAGGAGTGTCACGAGGACATCCACGAGGATTGGACGC
>JAJDDS010000672.1 GCA_029260195.1 Phycisphaerae bacterium | reverse complement strand
CCATTTTCACCTGGACGGAGTTTTCAGGAAGGACAACAGCAAGCCATCGCCCGAGTAGACCTCGCACGCTACGTCGTCAGGGCCATTGACGTCGGAGTTCGCTGGTTACCCCTTCGACTTCCAGAGTCTGCAGTGAGTCCGGTATCGTCACGCGACGCTTGGAAAAGAAGCTCGGTGTCTCGAAAATCACGTCATCAATATCGTCGGTGCGTGCCGCCCATTCCAAGGGAGAATCGTAGAGCCGCAGCATATGGCCATTCCGCAGCTCGGTTGCCGTTCCGCCTGTGCGTCGCGCAAGTTCCGCGATGCCCATTGAGTGCTTCTTTGCGTACTCGCGCGAGAAGTAGTTCAACCAGTAGAGGCCAGGGACATGGCGGTGAAAGTCGCGTCCCAACCAACCATGGGCGTATCCGCCCTGTGTGTTGCTGAATCGTATCACGTACCCGTTGCGGTGCTCGATTTCCCCTTCCATACCCGCTTGCGCGTAGACCATCGCTTGAGAGTCCAGTGCGGAGAGAAGCGGGGGCAGCAAATCGGTGCCCTGCACGGCCGATCGAAGAAAAAAAAGCAGTTGAGTTCCGTCGCGAGACCAGTGCCATACACAAAGTTTGTACGCATCACCATGGAAGTAGTAGTCGCGCTGTGACGCGAGATATGCATCGAGTTCGACCGCGTTGTCAACCTTGCAGTTGGGCTTGCGTTTCAGTCGTTCGGACTTGCTGAAGTAAAGCGGCTCGGGGGATAGATAAGGGGGTCAGGCTTACTTAATGGTCGGGCTCGACGCGCCGACGACGTGTTCAATGATCTGGACACGGATTGGACCACCGGCGTAGCCAACCGGGTTATGGTGGCCACGTTGTGGTCCCGTGGCGTGACCGTTACGGACACCGCCTACCTGAGCACGTACGTCCTGCGTGCATCGGCCGATGCCGCCGGGGCGCTCACCGTACAAGTCGCCCTGAATCACAGCACGTTGCTGCGGACGTCACAGAGCGAGGTGATCGCTCCGGACGCCTCATCGGTCGTGATCCCCATTACGGACGCGCAATGATCGCGGTACCGCTCATACCGCGCGGTTCCGCCACCGCCCAATCCGCGTCGCACGGAACCGCGCGGCGATGCACCGCGACCACGCTCGATGCCCCACAGGTCGAGATCGTCAAATCAAGAGCGCCCGAGGGACCGCGCCTCTGTTTTCAAACCACCGGCGGGCTGTCACAACTGAGACGCGCTTGTCCGGTGGGTTCTGGCCGCAGCGCGCGAAGTCGCCCAACGCGCGTAGCGACCGAGCGCATGATTGGCCGGGACGCCCCATAACCGTCGTTCGGGAACGACCTGCCCGCAGCGGCAATCGCGACTTCACGCTGTACGAGTACCGCCGTAACTCAACTCGGGGACCTGAAGGTTCGATATCGGAACTGAGTACGGACATTTCGTGCGCAGAGAGGACGATCTGATGGTCGGTGCGATCGGGGCAGACTATGGTGCGAGCGCGATGATGAACTCGCTGCTGCGCGGACTCGGCGGTACGCGCACCGCGGCGCGCCCAACGGGCAAGGATGAGGTCGGGCCAGCCTCCGAATCGCAGGCGTCCGCAGGCAAAAGCGAGCTGACGGAGGAGGAGCGTCAGCAGGTCGAAGAACTCAAGAAACGGGACGCAGAGGTTCGGAGGCACGAAGCGGCGCACAAAGCCGCGGCTGGCCAGTATGCCAAAGGAGGGGCGCAATTCGATTACACGCGCGGTCCGGACGGACGGCAGTACGCGTCAGGGGGCGAAGTCCAGATCGATACGTCGGAAATATCGGACGATCCGCAAGCGACGATTCGCAAGATGCAGCAGATTCGCCGGGCTGCGGCTGCTCCGGCGGCGCCGTCCGACCAGGATCGGCAGGTAGCTGCTCAAGCGGCACGCCTCGAAGCGCAGGCCCGCGCGGAGTTGGCCAAGAGCGGCACGGGCTTCACGGAGGAGACCGGTGTCGCCGATCATGCAGCTTCGGCGCCAAGACAGAGTTTGGCGAGCGCAGCCGATCCGTCGGGCGGGGCTGCAACGCGTCCATTCGTTAGAAGTCGCGCGCCGGGCGTTTTCATCGACGTGAGCGCCTAGCACATCCGCAGGGCGCTGTGGTCAGTTGGCTAACCGCGCGGGCGATCGTGCGTTGCCCGCCGGTCATGGCGTCGGCGTCCGCCATTTCGTCTTGACTGCGCCCGGCAGGACTCGAACCTGCGACCTCCGGTTTAGGAAACCGGCGCTCTATCCGACTGAGCTACGGGCGCGTCGCTGTCGACGGAGGCCCCCATGGACCGTGGCGGTCGAGGGGGGGGGGAACGACCCTGATGGTTGCGCGTGCAGCCTTCGAGCCATCCCACGCTGGTCGACAGGATAGCGAACGACCCGTGGATCTGTCCAACATCCGCGACGAACGCCTTTGGTGCTCGTCCGGTGCGTGTACGTCCGTCGCGATTCTCTGGCTTGGGTGGTGGCGACAACGCTCGCCGAAAACTCGTGCGGTGGGTAGTATGGCTCGCGCAGCGCTTCCCTCAACGGGATGCCAACGCCGGCCTTCAGGATGCATTGCCCTATGGGACGTCTGCCACCCATGATGCTGGTCACTGGCGCGATAATCGTCGCGTTGTCGCTTGTCACGGGGGCAGTCGTCCTCCTTGCGGGGAGCGGACGGGCGGCGGTGACCGTAGTTTCGGCCGATCAACTCAGGTCGCTGGGGGAGCCCGGCCGAGCGGCTGGTTTCGACCTTCTGGTCATCACGCTGGATACGGTTCGAGCTGACCACATTGGCTGCTATGGATACGGCGCCGCGGAGACGCCGACGATCGACGGGTTGGGGGCTAACGGTCTGCGGTTTGAGACCGTGATCGCGCCCGCTCCGATCACCTTGCCGTCGCACAGCACGATCATGACGGGGTTGGACGTGCGGTCGCACGGCGTGCGCAATAATGGGACGTTTCGGTTGGGCGCGCGGCACGACACGCTGGCAGAGCGACTTCGTGCGAATGGGTACACTACGGCGGCGTTTGTCGGAGCGTACGTTCTCGACGAACGCTACGGACTCGATCAGGGATTCGACCACTATGACGACGACGTCAATCCGCACGCATCCGCGCAACGAAGCGGACATTACAACGAGAGATCGGCTGCCGGAGTGACGGACGCGGCACTAGCCTGGCTGGACCAATTGGATGCCGGGGCAGAGGGGTCACCGATATTCGTCTGGGCGCATTACTTTGATGCCCACGGACCCTACAAGCCGCCCGGAGAGTTCGCGGGGCGTTTTCGTAGGCGGCCCTACGACGGTGAGATCGCCTATGTCGACGCGCAGATCGGGCGTTTGCTCGATCGGTGGCGCGCTCTGCGGCGGATTGACCGCACGCTTGTCGTCCTTACGGCCGATCATGGCGAGGGACTTGGCGAGCACGACGAACCCACGCATTCGCGTTTGATCTACGACACGACGCTGCGGGTCCCGCTTGTCCTTTCGTGCCCCGCGCTGTTCGCTGACCGGGGGGTTGTTCGCGATCGGGTCGTCGGCCTGACGGACGTCT
>JAJDDS010000671.1 GCA_029260195.1 Phycisphaerae bacterium | reverse complement strand
AAACGGGGGTTCGTGCGAGAGAATCAATCTTCCCCCGAGCGCCAAGCCCGCCGCGAACCGGCATTGATCGAATTGGGGCGGTCCGCCGCCGAACGACAGGGTGCTAATTCCGGAGAAGTCGCCGATCTCGACGTTGACGCTGGCCGTCTGCTCTTCAGGGAACCCCACCGGACCCGTCACATCGACAGACCCCCCACCCATGATCTGGAGAACTGTGAGGTCCGCGGCGAGATGCCCCGTGATGTGGAGACCAGCCAGAGGTCCGATCGTGCCCAACTCGATGGCGCCGGTGACATTGGCGTTGGGGCTCGGAATCGCGCACGAGAACGACGCGGTCGAATCCCCGATCAGCAACAGGCCACCCGCAATGATCTCGCCGATGTCGATGGACGCCGAGGTGTTGCCCAGGATCGTCAGGTGATCCACCGTCGTGGCGGTGATCGTTCCGTCCACGTCGCCCCCGATATCCAAATCCTCAACCGTCGTGGCGGTGATGGTGCCGTCCACATCGCCACCAATATCCAAGTACTCGATCATCGCAACGAGAATGGTGCCCACCACGGATCCATCGATCCGCAGGCCGCTACAAATCCCGAACTGGCTAGTACCGGTGATGGTCACGCCGTCCGTGACGTCACCGAGCACTTCGCTCTCCCTCAATCGCGCGACCTTACCAACTCCCGGATTCAGGTTGTTCTCAGCCAGGTCCTGAGCGCCCGCGGCGTCGACGGGATTGAGAACCCGGACCCAGAAATCCTCGTCCGCCACGGCCTTAATCGTGCCGACGTTGGCCGGCGTGTGGTCCGAGGCCGACACCCGCGACCACACCCGCCACTGAAGAAGCCCGCCCGTGATCGGGTCGCGCCCCTGAACCAGCTCGACACTCGGGTTCGTTGGATCGGACGTGACATCGAACAACACCTGAAAAACCGTTTGCGGAGGCGTCGTCAGGTTGTCGAACCGGACGCAGATTTCGGGGCCATTGCAGTTTCCGATTCCTCCGCGGCAGTCGCAAGTCTCGGCGCTCGGCTGCGCTAGTGTTTCCGATCGGGTCGTACAGAGAACAGCGATTGACACGATAATGGCCATAAGTTCTTTGTGTAGCATGACTTACACTCCTGTGTTTTTGGTTTGTAATCTTCTTTTTTTCGTTGACCGCTCGCCACGATTACGTGACAATGAATAGGCGCTCAGGCGAGCGAGAAGCAACCATGTCCAAACACTCGATCCTTCTTGTCGTCGCGTTGGCGGGCTCCGTGCTCGGTCAGGTCGTGTCATACGAAGGTCTCGCATTTCCAGAAGATGAGGGAGAGTGGGTTCGCCGCGATCTGCCGTTCCTGGCGGATCGGTGGTTGATGCAAGATGACGAAGGGGTCTCGTGGTTGGTGCAGCACGCCGACGTAGTCGATCAAGGTCCGCCCCAGGAGGGCGAGTGGGACTTGTATGACCATTCGCTTGCGGATCTGGACGACCTCACGACTTTGCATGTTCAGTGGCGTATGTACACCGACGGCTCCAGCGAAGGGATTCCCGGAGTTTCTCCTGCCGCGCTTGTGGCTGGCGGGTCCTCCGGGGTTTTCTACCATTTCACACTCGCTGATGATCGGGTGCGGTTCGTCCGCGACGTATTGCTTCCGCCTGTCTTTGTCGACGTCGCGCCTCTGGTGCCGCATGTTTATCGCCTTGAGGTCTACGGTGATCAGCTGTACCGATGGTACGTCGACAACACGCTCGTCGATTCGGGTGTTCCGGAGGGTCCCTACCCGACGGACGATTCCGTGATCGCGTTCGGTGTCCATGGGGGTTTCGACGATGAAACGACGAAATGGGACTACATCCGTTTCGGCGTCATACCGGATGCGGGGTCGGGGGACATGACGGGCGACGGCGCCGTCGGTCTCGACGACTTTCGATTCTTCCAGGAGTGCGTCGATAATAGCGGGCCAGGCATCGACGGCGGTCCCGGGTGTGCCTGGGCTGATATGGATCAGGACGACGATGTAGACTTCCATGATCTTCGACTCTTCCAGCTCGCGTTTACCGGTTCCGATTGATGCCGGCGCGCGGTGAGTACGAAAGGGGCGGTGGGGGAGCACGGCCAGCCCGTTGATGTTGGGGATCGAGCGCAGCGTACGGACGTCCGACCAGGGGGGCGGACGCTACATCCGGCGGAACGGGCCGAGGGCGGTGCGTTGCATTGCGTTGCTGAAGTGTGTCATGCGTCTTTCCCTATCACGTACGCCATAGGACGCGAACGTCCGAGAGTCAAGTAGCTTAACAGAAGGATTTTGCGGGACTTGGCGCGGCGAATGACGGGGGAAAACCGCAGGGGGCTGGAACTGCAAGTAGCAGGAATATCATAGTGTTGCGCGCCGTTGCGGGCGGACCGGCGGCAAGGCGGCAGTGGGGCCGGGCGATCATCCTCCACCTGCTCGGAATGACAGAGTGCAGTCATTGCCGTGAGAGAGGAAGTCCCGGATTATCTCACGAGAAGTCCGGGATTACACTGAGAGGTTCAGGGGGTTTACGCAGTGGTGGAAGCAGTGGACGCGCTGGACGAGATTGACGATGCGGCCATGCACAAGCCAGAGTGCGGCTGCGCAGGTTGCGAAGAGGGCGAGGGGGTAGACGCCGTCGCCGATGACTCGGCGGAGGTGATAGGCGATGAATGCACCGACTTTTCCGCAGGCGTTGGCGGTGACTTCAGGGTGGGGATAGCGGTTTGGGCTTGGCCAGTCACCGGCATTGAAGGTCAACTGCGGCGCCCAGAGACATAGGCAGACGAGCAGCATGAGCATGGGTCCGATGAGCGGGCGTTGGCTCGGTTGTCGCGTTCTTGTCTTGATTGTCAGGATTCTACGCGGCGCATTACTAACCGTCAGCCGACGATTCGCGCCACGCAAAGCCACCGCCAGCACTGAGAACAGCGTTTCCCGTTGATATCGTCGGGCGTTGGCGTGCGCGGGCAACACACTTTCCGGAGGGACGGAGGGGGAAGACGGGACGGAGGGAAAGCCGAAAGTCGAACAACGGAGAACGGAAAAACGTGTCCTTCCGGTGAGCGTGTATGAGGTAGTTTGGGGCGTGGGAAAACCGGATGATCGTGAACAACTCGGTTCGGTAGCTGAAGACGTACGCCAAGCGGGCGGGGATCACGCTGAACGGTCCGGTGACGGTCCACACCCTGCGGAAGTCGTACGGCAAGAACGATGGGCGGTGCCTGTCGGCGGACGCGCTCAAAGCCTACATGGGCCATTCGGAAATGTCGACGACGCTTACGTACTACAGCAAGCGCGACGAGGACGACGACGTTCCCGCCCGGTGGACACTGGATGTGCTGATGAAGGGCGAGTCGGTGCAGGATTTGAGTCTAAGCGCCGAACAAAGTGACGTACGGCCAGCCGACACGCCGAATCGCAAGGCCGGATGAGCGGGGAGGGTTGCTGCAAGTGACTGCCACGCAACAACCTGCGGCAATCGGGGTGACAGGATTTGAACCTGCGACTTCTGCGTCCCGAACGCAGCGCTCTACCAGACTGAGCCACACCCCGGGTTCAACGATATGCTACGGGCGGCTGCGGCGGGTGTCAACGCCGCGATGCGAGGGCGAGGAATTCCGTCGCGGTCCCAGCCAGTAAACGCTCTTTCGTCTCAGCCGATAAGTCGGCCATCGACTCGATCAGGCTGCCCGGACACGCCTCCCCCAGCGGGAACGGATAATCGGACCCCAGTGCGATGCTTTTGGCTCCGACGACTTTGATCAGATAACGCAATGCCTCCGCGTCGTGTGTGAGCGAGTCAACGTAGAACCGGCCGAAGTACTTGCGCGGGTTGACGGGATTATCGATGGCGCACAAGTCCGGCCTGCAGTTGAACCCGTGCTCCACCCGGCCGACCGTCGCGGGGAACGACCCGCCGCCATGGGCGAACGCCACCCGCAACGCCGGCAACCGCTCCAACACCCCGCCGAAGATCATCGAGCAAATCGCACGTGACGTCTCTGCCGGCATCCCGACCAACCACGGTAGCCAATACCGCGTCATCTCATCCTTGCCCATCATGTCCCATGGATGCACGAACACGGCTGCACCCAATGCCGCGGCGCGCTCGAACACGGGGAAGAGCGCCGGCTCGTTGAGGTTCCAGTCGTTGACGTGGGTTCCGATTTCGATGCCCGCAAGTCCGAGATCGCGGACGCACCGCTCCAGTTCACCGATCGCAAGATCTGGCGCCTGCAACGGGACAGTCCCCAACCCAACGAAGCGGTTCGGATGCGCGCGCACCACCCCGGCGATGGAGTCGTTCAGGATGCGCGACAGGTCCAGCGTATCCTCCGGTTTCGCCCAGTAGGCGAACATGACCGGGACCGTGGAGAGTACCTGCACGTCCACGCCGGTCGCGTCGCATTCTTCGATGCGGACGGCTGCGTCCCAGCAGTTGGATTCGATCTCGCGGAAGAATCGATCGTCCATCAGCATCCGCGCCCCGCAGGGTCGGTGATGTTCGAGCCGTATGAACCCGCCGTACCCGTACCGTTCGCGCAGGTCGGGCCAGCGCTCCGGGAGAACGTGCGTGTGCAAGTCGATCTTCATGGGCGAGCTACAGAGCCGCGACCGTCAGGGAGCGGAAGACGAAACAGGGGACCTACGCCTTCACCGGCGGATCGATCACCGCGCCGCACTTGTCGCAAGTCCGCGCCTTCGTATCCCCCCAGAACTTCTC
>JAJDDS010000068.1 GCA_029260195.1 Phycisphaerae bacterium | reverse complement strand
TTCATCCGAGCGGGTGCCGGTTGAGTGTCGGCCTGGAAGATTGGCACGACATCGTAGCGGACCTGAAGGAGGGGCTGGACCAAGTGTAGCGCGAGCCGGCGCGCCCGGCGTGCTTGACACTAACGGCGGGTGCCCCATTCTTCGCCGTAGGCGATGGGTGGGGGACGAACGCCCGCGAAACCATGCAGCCCCCACCCTTCGCGTCACCACACGCTTGTACTTCCAAATGATGCGTCGGGCGGTGACGCGAAAATGGGGCACCCGACCTGATTCCAGGCCACCGAAAATGTCATGCAGCCGCGCGCCGGGGTCCGATGGACCCACGGTTGACCGTTTCTGTCACGTTGCCCAGAATAGTCCGCGACCGTAATGGTCGGCGAAAGCGCGGATCCACCAACGGCGTGCGGTGTCTCCCTGCGTGAATGCGGACGTGCGTGATTGCGGCTGGACTCTCGGTGATACTCGATGGGATCAACGTCTGATGCTGCGCTATCGAAAGGCAATGCTCCTGGTCGCGGTGGCGGCGGTCGCGGGGTCGCTGTCGGGAACGGTGGGGTATGGGCTGCATCTGCGAAGCGATCAGTATCGCGGCTCGTTGGAATCCCGTCTTTCGGATCGTTTGGGGATGCCATTGTCGCTGGGTTCGGTGGCGCCGCTGTCGCTACGTTCGCGCGTCTTGGAGGGCGTACGTGTGCGGTCATCGCGTCGGGACGCGGAGGTGTTTGGCTGCGCGCGGGCCGTCTGGCGGAACGAGTTGCGGGACGATGGTCCGTCGTGCGAGTTGGATCTGGAGGATGGTTGGCTTCTCGTGGGGTCGCGGGAATGGGGTCGGGACGACTATCGTCAAATGTTGCGGACCGGATTGGGCCATGATTTCGCGGGGTTGGGCATTCGGCGGATCGGACTGACGGATATCGATCTGAAATGGAAACATCCGCGGATGACGTGGACGGCGGCGCGATCCCGGGGGCGGATCGTGTTCGACGCGGAGGGGACGGGGCGTGCGACGTTGGTGGCAGGTCGGTTGAATGGGTCGGCGATGGAGCGGTCGATCGAGATCGCGGCGCGGTTCACGCCGGGGTCGGAGGTGCGGTTTCACGACGTGGAGTTGTCGATTCCGGAGGCGCCGTTGAACGTGCTGCGGCTCGACGGGTTGGTGGGGGGCGCGGTGTCGCGGGGGGTCTTCCAGGGGAGTGTCAACTATCGTCACCGGGATGACGGGGCCGTGGTGTCTGTCGCTGGCGCCGTGCGCGACGCGCTATTGAGCGAGTTGACCGGCGCGCTGGACGGAGGGGCGTACGCCGGTCGAGTGGATGTGGTGGTGGACGAAGCCACGTTCGACGCCGGGGGGTTGCGGACGTTGCGGTTTAGCGGTTCGCTCGACGAATTGGAGCCGGGTCGGTTTTTGCCGATGTCGTCGTCGGGCGCGATGTCGGGGCGGCTGGATTTGCGAGTGCATCAAGCCGTGTACCGGGAAGGGCGGATCGATTACTTCAGCGCGGAGGGTCGGGCGACCGGCGTATCGTTGGGGCCGTTGACCGAACTCATCGGCGGCGGTCGGGTGACCGGTACGCTGGACGTCGAGATTCACTCGCTGCTGATCGTTGACGATCATGTGATCCTGGCGGAGGTGACGTTGGACGCGATTCCGCCCGCGGGGGAAGCCGGGGTGATCGACCGGGCGTTGATCGGCGAGGTGTCGGCGCGGGCGCTCGGCGTGGACGTAACGGGTTTCCTTCCGCCGAGCATCGAGCACGTGGAGTACACGCGGGCCGGGGCGCGGTTGGCATTGAATCGCGACGAGCTGCGCGTCCGGGGGACGCACGGAGAAGAGAGTCGAACGATACTGACGGTGAAGCTGATGGGCCGGGAGGTGGGGGTCGTAAAGGAGCCGGCGACGGTTTATCACGTTGACGATCTGGTCGGGTTGGCGCGGGAGCATCTGGGACGCATCGGCGCCGAGCAGTTACGCGAGTGGTTGCTCGGATCGCGATCCGGCGACGATCAACGTGAGTGACCCGGTCGGCAACCGTTCGTTCCGCATGGGATCGCAATTCCGTCGGCACACACGGATCGACCACACACCGCGCTTAGTGACGCGGTCCCCTTTCGGTCCGACCACCCCCTTCGTCATTCCGAGCGAAGCGAGGAATCTCGCTGATACTCAATTCGCGGCTGGATTCCTCGCCGCACCCCGAATGACAGGAAGCGATCCGTATGACAGGCCACGACGCATGCGCACCACGCACGCCGCCGCCCGGAATGCCGAAACTCGTCGGGGTGGGCCGAAACCTACGCCCAGTTGCCCATGAACTGAGAGCGATCGACGCAATTGATGAGGCCGTCGTCGTTCCAATCGACCAGATGGTCATAGTCCGCGTCACCCAGCGACGTACAGTACGCGTCGTTGAACCGCGTGACGTCCGCGCTGTCGGTGCCAGCAACGCGCGTGCCGTTGAAGTTCCCGTACCGCGTCGCCGTCAGCTTGACCGGGACGTAGTCGCTCGCTGATCCGTCCAGGATCGATCCGCTGGCGGGTGGATTCGGCGTCAGCGTGCCCGTGTAGTAGATGTTGAGGTCGTTGGTCTTCAGGACGGTTCCCGAAACGACCGTCAGGTCTTTCACATACAACGCTTCCGGCACTTCCGAGCCCGTGCAGCTGGATGAGGTGCACGTGATCAGTGTGCTGGTGAAGTCGTTCTGAAGGTTGACGTCCGACGTCGAATCGACTGTCAAATCGGCCCATCGACGAGTCGTCGGCGAGTCCGTGAAGAGCACCTTGCCGCCGTTGTCGGCATCGAAATCCGGTCCGAACACTTCCAGGTTCGGCGACGACGTGGTCGACGCCAGCGTCACAGACACGCCCTCGGTATCGAAGCTGATGCCCGTGTCGTTCGCGCTGTTGACAATCTTCGACCGCACGATCAAGCCCATTTCCGAGTCCATGTCCAGCGACGCCGAGCCCGTGCTGTTCACCAGCGTCCCGCCGATTTCGATCGGGCCGACCGTCGTGTACGTGTTGCTGGTGCCGGTGTACGTGATCGTTGAGTTCGAGAAGAATCCGTGCCCGATCCCCGGATGCAAGCCGCCGATCACCCCGCCGCCGGAAGTCTCGCTGCTCTCGACCGTCACCTTCCCGCCTCCCTTGATCGTCAGATCCCAGGGCTCGGACAAACCGAGGTCGCCCGGCCAGCCGATGATCGGCGCCCGCGCTTCACCGCCGTCCACGGTCAGTTCCAGCGGGAAGTATCGCCACGAAAAATCGAGCAGCGCGTTCTTCTCCACCGTCCACCAACCCTTCGCAACCGCGCCGTTGAACGTAGCGGTGCCCGTCTTGACCACGGCCCCATCCGTCACCGTCCACGTGCCCCGGATGATCGTCGGCGCCGGAATCGTCTCCGGCAGCCCGACCACCGACACTACCGCGTTGTCCTCCACCATGAACTCCGCGCCCAAGGGGGCCGCCGACGTGTTGCAGCGAATCCGCGTATCCACCGTGACGGCCGTGTACCCGCTGAACGTGCAGTCGTCCGAGTAGTGTGTCCCGGTCGTCCCGATTCTGTCGACGGAGAAGCTTGTCCCATCGCCGGACCCGGCCGCCGACGTGCCGAGCGTGAGGCCGACGCCGGTGAGGTCGCCGGTGATGGCCACGGTCCCGTTGTCCTTGACAACCCAGGCGTCCCCGCCGGGGCCGGTCACGTCGCCACCCACGGTCACCGTCGCGTGGTTGCCCAGCGACAGCGTCGAGTCCGTCACATCCCCGGTCACGTCAATCGTCACATACTCCCCACGGTTCCCAATTCCCGTTGTCGGAATCAGGTCGTAGTCGGCGACGCTTCCGTCGACCGTCAGCTTCGTCCGGAGGGCGTCCGTCCCGTTCTCGAATTTGAATTTGAAGTTCCTGCCCATTCTTCCGTTCTCAGACACGTTGCCGAATGTGTGGAGGTGCTGCGAGCCGTCCACGACCAGGAACCGGTCGGTCGGCACGTCGCCGTCGCCGGTGAAGGTCAGGCACTCCGCGTTGGTGATGTTCACCAGGATGTCGCTCGACGACGACGTGTGCAGCGCGTCGACCGCATTGTCGGGCACGCCGTTGTTCCAGTTTGTGCCCACATCCCACTTCGGTCCGGAGCCGGCATCCGTCCATTCTGTCTGGTCCGCGACGATTACCGTCGCGCAGAGGGCGCAGAGAACCCCCGTGACAATCGTCTTTCGTGTTGCTAACAGGTTATGACACTCCGATGATAAAGGTCTACTACCGGTGCCCGCCAAACGCTGGCGGGTCACCATCCGGCGGCGCCGGTCTTAACCACCGGCGTCGCCACTTTCCTCCTTCCCCGTGTGTTTCGCGGTGATTCCCTCGACCTCCTTTCACGGAACCGCCGCCAAGGGTCTATGGGTCACAATCCGGAACCGCCACGGCGGGTCCGGTTTGAACGTCCAAGTATGCCTCAAAGTCGCCAGCGTCGATGTCGCCGTCTTCGTCGAAATCCGCCCGCGCGCACTGCGCGAGCAAGCCCCCGGGGGGACCGTTGTCCGAACCCGTGAAGCAGATCTGCATGACCCGCAGATCGATCAAGTCCAAATGACAATCGTGGTTCATGTCGCCAGCGGGTGCGATGCGACGCAAGAGCAGCACATTCGAATACGGTCCTGGCAGTCCGACACGCCACGCCAACTCGCCGCGCTCACTCAGGGAACCTTGCGCGGCGGTAAGCCCGAAATCCGGCAGGCGATACAGATTCTCGCCTTTTGCAAGGCACGCATCCCACTTCGCCAGTTCGGCGTTCCAAAGCTCGAAGAAAATATCGCCAGAGTTGTTGATTCTCGGTTGAATCGCAGAGGGTTCAAGTTGTGCGGTCAGGTTGGTGATCTCTCCGTCTTCCCAAAGAAATATCTCAACGCCGTCGCGCCAAATGACCTGACCTCGGTCGTTCAGATCAGGCCCCTGGGCTTGAGACGTCCCGGAACTCAGCGGAATCGCGACGCCGTCGGACCAGAACATGATGGTTGATTCCCATGGCCCGACGCTGAAGTCGTACCGTGTCCAGGTGATCTGGCGCGCGTCGTTGATCCGAGCTGACTGGTTGTTCAGCCCAACGTCGGTAATGATCTCAGAAAAGCCCTCGTCACGGCGATACAAGACGACTTCTTTGTGGAGATCTTCGTCGCCGATAACGTACGTCCACACCGCGTCGCCCGCGTCATTCATCTCGACGGCCCCCCCCGAATTCACCGGGAAGTCGCCGTGGATGGGCTCCTCCGAGAAGGTCGCGATCGCCTCGCATGGCGGGTCCAAGGGAGGGGGACAGCGGATCCAGACCATCTCCGATGCGTTGTTGATCGTCGGCCAGGTGTCCAAGGTCTGGTCATCGGTCAACGTCGTAATCAACCCCTCCGAGAACCGGTGAACGTTCGATATCGTGTCTCCGATCCGCGTTCCCCAAACCACCTCCGACTCGTCATTGATCACAGGAATCGTCGATTGGACCAACTCGTCCGTTAGCCGCACCACCTCGTACCCCGGTGGTACCCCGTCCACGATCGTCAGATCACCCGCCCCAGCGGAAACAACCGAACACAACATCACTGCAGCGGATCGGCCGAGCCGCGTAAGTCCCTGCGCCATCGGAAGTTCCTTTCGAGTTCCAGTGTCCCTTGACACGGTTCGAGCACTCATCACCATGCTGACTGCTGACTGCTGACTGCTGAATGCTGAATGCTGAATGCTGAATGCTGAATGCTGAATGCTGAATGCTGAATGCTGAATGCTGAATGCTCCTCTGTCCTCTCCAGCCGACAAGATCAGTATACGCCGCCGTTACAGTCGTGTCAAGCGTTTTCACCGGAACATCCGAAACATGGGGGCATCCCGTGTTCAGTGGTAACTTCGGTAGCACAGTCGACTCGGCGAATCGTCGATCCCGGCAGATGTCATTCCGCCCCCCCGTTGTCATTCCGAGCCCTTCGACCGCGCTCAGGACAGGCGCAGCAAGGAATCTCGCTGATACTCTATCAGTACAGCGCAAAGTCAACAGAGCCGCGACCGTCAGGGAGCGGACATCCGTGTTCTCGGCCCCGAAACGCCGCGCA
>JAJDDS010000670.1 GCA_029260195.1 Phycisphaerae bacterium | reverse complement strand
GAGGGCATTCTGGAATGGAACGACGCCTTTGAGCGGGTCGGCCTGCTCGACGCGGTGCAGGTGCGGCAGCAGACCGCGACCAACGAGTGGAAGGACATCGACCCGGAGGACGTGCGTTACAACTTCTTCCGATGGATCGTCAGCGGGCGCGCGTTCGCCATGGGTCCGTCAAACGTCAATCCCTACACCGGCCAGATTCTCGACGCGGACATCATCTTCGACGACTCGATGGCGCGGTTCTACATCAACGAGTACGCGTTGATGGGACCAGAGGCCTACAACCTGCACTCCGATCCGGTGGCTGACGAGCTTTACGCGAACTTCCCGGAATATCAGTACCAATCGCCGATCGAGTCGATGACGCCGCAATTCGCGACGGGGCGGCACCTCTTCGGCGCGTCGTCGACGCCGCTGCCGCTCATGAGGATCGGGCACGACACCGGGGCACCGTGCGAGTACGGGACCGGGATGGTGCATCAGCTTGCGTTCAACCAACTGCTGTCGGTTCAGAACGGAGAGCGCGATCTTCCCGAGGAGTTCATCGGGCAGGTTGTCAAGGAGATCGTCGCCCACGAGGTCGGACACACGCTGGGTCTGCGTCACAACTTCAAGGGCAGCACGTGGCGGGCGCTGAGCGAGATTACGTCCGCCAGCGCCGGCGAGCGGGCGCTGACGGGGTCCGTGATGGACTACAACCCGTCGGAATACGCGACGGCTGAGATCGAGCAGGGTGATTTTGTATCGCAGGCACTCGGTCCGTACGACCTGTGGGCGATCGAGTACGGGTATCGCCCCTTCATGGCAGGCGGTGATCAGAAATCGGAGACGGAGATGCTGGCGGCGATCACCGACAAGGTGGCCGAAGCCGGTCTGGAGTACGCGACGGACGAGGACACGTCAGAGTTCGGTCCGGATCCGTATACGTATCGGTATGACAACGGCGACGACCCCGTGACCTACGCGAAGCACAGAATGGCGTTGTCGAAGCGTTTGCTCAAGGACCTAGGTGACCGCGCGGTGGAGGAGGGCGAGAGCTACGCGCGCATGCGCCGGGCGTTCAACATCGTTGCTAATGAGTACGGGTTCTCCGGCCGCATCGCAGCCCGCATGGTCGGCGGGCAGGTGGTCCATCGCGATCACAAGGGCGACACGGATGCCCGCGATCCGATCGAAATCGTCCCGGTCGAGAAGCAGCGCGAGGCGCTGGCGTTTCTCGGCGATACCATTTTCTCCGACGACTATTTCCAGTTTGATCCGGAACTGCTCAACAAGATCGGAGCCGGACGGTTTTGGCATTGGGATAGCGATCAGATGGACTTCCAGATTGACTACAACGTCCACGACATGGCGCTGCGGATGCAATCACGCATCCTCACCATTCTCGTGAACCCCATCACGGTGAATCGCATCTACGATGCCGAGTTGAAGGTCCCCGCCGGAGACGATGCTCTGACTGTCCCCGAACTGTTCGAGACCCTCACGTCGACCATCTGGTCGGAACTGGACGGGAAGGACAAGGCCCGCTGGACCAACCGTCAGCCGCGGATCTCCAGCATCCGGCGAAATCTCCAGCGCGCGCATCTCAAGCGGTTGGTCAACATTCTTTTGACCACGCCGGGGCGCGGGCTGAATGCTGACGCGTACTCGATCGTGCGAATGAACCTCCAGGATCTGGGCGAGAAGATCGGAGCGGTACTCGAGAAGTCGAAATCCGGTCTCGATACCTATACGCTGGCCCACCTGGACGAAGCCAGGCACCGGATCGAGAGGGTCCTGCAGGCTGAGTTCACCGATGGCGCCTCCCGCGCCCGGGCATCGTCCAGACGCGGCCGCGCGGTGCAAGGCTCGCAGTAGCCGCCGTTTCTTTTCGGATTAGATCGAATCCTCGAATGGGCCGGGGCGTCGTAAGGCGTTTCGGCCCTTTTTGCGTTCAGTGTGCCCCAAAACCGGGCATGGCGCAGCCGGGAGTGTGGAAAAACAATCGGTGAGGAACGGGACGTGCTGGGCGAAATGCGGTATCACCCCACACAGTGGTGGCAAAGAAGGAGTAAGGGGAACCGGTGCGGTGCGGCCCGGTCCAACGGTCGTCGCGCGTGTGCTGACAAGGAATCGAATCGGCGATATGCTCCCGCCGGTTGCCCCGATGAAGGTGTAGAAACCCGAGCAAACAAGCGGAGCGTCTCCCCAAACGACGCTGAATCGATAGCAATCCGTTAGACAAACAAAAGCGTAAAGCCGAGCGGAAGCGCGGCGTAGTGACATGAAAATTGCGGTCCCCAAAGAAATCATGCCCGGCGAGACGCGGGTCGCGCTGGTGCCATCGTGCGCAGCCAAACTCATCAAGGCTGGGTTTGAGATCGTCGTCGAACGCGGCGCCGGATTGGCGGCTGGTGTATCGGACGCGGACTACGAGTCCAAGGGCGCGAGCATCGCACCTGACGCAGCCGGTCTCGGCGACGCGGATGTGGTGGTGAAGATCAGTGCCCCTGCGGACGTCGCGGGCGGTTCCGAAATCGACCATTACAAGGAGGGTGCGCTGCTGTTCGCGAATCTCTCCGCGCTGGGCGGCTTGGCGGATGCGAAGCTGGCGGATCGGCTTGTGGCGCGGAAGATCACGGCGTTTTCGCTCGACTGCGTTCCTCGGATTACGCGCGCTCAGAGCATGGACGTGCTGTCGTCGATGAGCACTGTGTCCGGGTACAAAGCCGTCTTGATCGCAGCCGACGCGCTCCCGAGGATGATGCCGATGATGATGACGGCGGCTGGGACGATCGCCGCAGCGAAGGTTCTGGTGATCGGGGCTGGCGTCGCGGGTCTGCAAGCCATCTCGATGGCTAAGCGATTAGGCGCAGTGGTTGAGGCATTTGACACACGCCCCGTTGTCAAGGAGCAGGTTCAAAGCCTCGGCGCCCGATTCGTCGAGGTCGATCTCGGGCAGAAGGATGCGGAGGACAAAGGGGGGTACGCCAAGGCGCTCACCGAAGAGCAGCAACAGAAGCAGAAAGAGGTCCTGGCCAAGCACGTGAAGATGGCGGATATCGTCATCACGACGGCCCTGATACCCGGTCGCCCCGCGCCGACGCTCATTACGGAGGAGACGGTGCGCGGGATGAAACCGGGTTCGGTCATCGTCGACCTGGCGGCGGAACGCGGCGGTAACTGCGAGTGTACGGAACCCGGCGAGCAGGTCGAGAAGCACGGGGTGACCGTCTCGGGCAGACTCAACCTGCCCGCGACGATTCCGGTGCACGCCAGCCAGATGTTCAGCCGGAACATGTCGACGCTGCTCCTTGACTTGTGGAAGGATGGGGCGTTCAACCTGGACGCCGAAGATGAGGTTGTGGCCGGGGCGATGATCACGCGTAACGGCGAGGTCGTGCATCCGGCGAGCAAGGAACGTTTAGAGAAGGAAGGCGTCGGCTGATGGAAGTGCTCATCCCCCTGCTGTTTGTGTTCGTCCTGGCGATATTCCTGGGCTTCGAGGTGATCGCAAAGGTCCCAGCCATGTTGCACACGCCGCTGATGTCCGGCGCGAACGCGGTTTCGGGGATCACGGTCGTGGGCGCCATCCTGTGCGCCGGGGCGGGAAGCACCGGCTACGCCACTTTTCTGGGTGTTTTCGCGGTGGCGCTCGCCACGATCAATGTCGTCGGCGGGTTCCTCGTGACGGACCGCATGTTGAAGATGTTCAAACGTAGATAGCCTCTGGAAGACCCGACACCGCCATGGAACATTACATTCAACTCGCTTACCTGGTCTCGGTCGTCTGCTTCATCGTCGGCCTGAAGAAACTAAGCAGCCCCAGGACCGCGCGGTCGGGCAACGTGCTGGCGTCGCTGGCGATGTTGATCGCCATCGTCGCCACCCTGCGTGACGCCAACGTGATCGACTTCAAGTGGGTCATCCTCGGGTTCGTCATCGGCGGGGGAGTCGGGGCGTACGCAGCCATCCGCGTTCAGATGACGGGGATGCCGGAATTGGTGGCGTTGTTGAACGGCTCGGGGGGGTTCGCATCGGCGATGGTCGCTTTGAGTGAGTACTCCCGTCCACACGAGGAGTCGTTCTCGCTCATGGTTATGATTACGCTCGGCCTGTCGATTTTGATCGGCGCGGTCACCTTGACGGGCAGCGTTATCGCGTACGGCAAACTCGCTGGGAAAATCCCGTCGCAACCGATCACGTATCCGTTTCAGAATATCGCAAATGGGATTCTCTTCGTCGCCATCATCGCGGTCTTCTGGCCAATCGCGACGGCGACTTCGCCGACTTGGGCGCTCTACCTGCTGATGGTTCTCTCACTGGTTCTTGGCGTTCTTCTGGTGATTCCGATCGGCGGGGCGGATATGCCGGTGGTGATATCACTGTTGAACTCCTATTCGGGATTGGCTGCCTGCGCGACAGGGTTCGTGCTGGAGAACCAATTGCTGATAACCGCCGGTTCGCTGGTGGGGGCTGCGGGGATCATCCTGACCGCGCTGATG
>JAJDDS010000669.1 GCA_029260195.1 Phycisphaerae bacterium | reverse complement strand
CCCGGCAGGACGATCGGCACCTGCATTTGCTTTCCGAGTCGCCTCTTGGCGAGTTCTACCCGTTCGTTCAGGTCATGCTCGGTCTCTCGGTCGAGTGTGCCAGCCCCCGCCGTAACGATGCCTTTGATGGCGCAGTTGAAGTCCGATCCGCCAACGTTGGTTCCGTCGCTGGCGAGCACCTCCCAGGTCACGGGATCCCGCATGCGGAGGACGCATATATCAAAAGTCTGGTGACCGAGGTCAAGGACAGCAAGAGTCGTGTCGAAAGATCCCTTCTTCAGGCTAGAAAGGAGGGCCGCGGCGACCGGTTCTTCAATCAACTCGATAGTATGGATTCCCTGTTCCTTCGCAGCCTCCAGGACCACTGCCTTCTGCTTGTCGTTCCATCCGGCGGGGAAGGTGATCACGGCCGCGCTGATCTTTACTCCGGTTTCGCGTTCACAGTCTGCCTTCAGCGCTGCGAAGCAATGACCGTAGGCGTCTTTGGGCGTGCAGGTTCGGCCGCCTGGAAGTAGGTTCGTACCGGTTCCGACCAGCCGCTTGAATTCGCGAACCACTCCGTCCGGGTCGATGTACCCTTGGGATATCGCCGCGTTCCCGCATAACACATCGCCCGAACGGCTGATGTGCAACACCGACGGCGTCGTGTCCTCGCCGTCATCGTTCTTGATGACCTGGATCTCACCGGACGAACGTTTCGTCGCCACTTTCAGGCGTCCGCCACCGGCGTCTATTGATATAGTCATTATTCTGGCTCCTTTTCTTGGGCTCTAGCCCAGACAACTACCGTTTCCTTTTGCACAACGAGACCGCTATGGAGACGCCACCCCGGGTGCATCCTCCGCTTGATCTCTCCGAATCGCTCGTAGTCTTGGGTGGGGAATGGGACAGCCTTCTGCTTCGCAGCGTCGAAGAGCGGTTCCGTCGCGTGGAACTTCTCAAGCCCGAACGCCGCGATCGCTGCCTCAAGTTCCTCTAAGTCGCCGCGCCGAGCGTCCGCAAGCCACTCGGGCGATTCTGCCTGAGCTTCAAGTTGCCGGAGTTCGCGGCGCATCCTTTCGCTCATCAGAATGCAATTCAGAATTCGCTGGCGCCTGTCCTCGTCAACCTGAAAAGCCAACTCCCTCGCATCGGTACGGAGTGAGGTGATCGTCGCCAGCAGTTTCGCTTGCATCGATCTGCAGTCGTCCGCGGTTGGAAGTAGATCCGTGGCGGTCTTGAGTTCGACCAGGGCGGCGGAGTTCTGCGACAGCATCGTCTCACAGATTGGCTGTTTTTCCTGCAGTTCGGCGACGCGGCAGCGAAGCAAGTAAATCTCGCCCGTCAGCCGCCCATCCATGCGTGCCACAGCCGTCGCCAAGTCTGATAGGAGCTGCGTCGCTCCACGGCTACTTCCGGGTAGCGGAGTGGACATGCGCATGTATGGTGGGGATGCATCGTGGTTCATTTCAGTCCTCCAATAAGCTCCGATGTGTCCGAAACGTGATCCCACAGCGTCAATCCAACCCGGTCGTGCTCTACACCGCCGTTCTCAGGTTTGTGCTGGGTTTGAAATCGCTCGATCCGGGCGAGTTGGCCGCATCGTCGCTCCGGAGCCCCCGAAAGGGCCAGCATCTTGAGACCTTTGTTCATCTTTTCTGGCAATACGATTGACATTTGATTTTCCTTTTCATGATCCTCTGCGTTTTTGTGCTGTCGCCGTAGCGGCCGCGCAACGATCTCTCGCCCTCACTGACCGCAACGTTCTCGATCGCGACTCGCGTGTCGACGATGTCCCGCCCGTCGCCGTGAGCGTTGTCTGTTTTGCGATTGGCAACGCCGCCATTGTTCATTCGTCGTCGCTCCCGCCTCCAAGCATGTCGGCGACTCGCCGCGCCGCCCGGTCGATCTCCCGGCGACGGGTGCGTGGCGTGTCTGCCTTGCGCGGAGTCTGGTTCGTGGCCGCCGAGAGCCTCTCTGCGAACCTTTCTAGAGCCTGCGCACTCACGTAGGTGGTCCCTCCCAGTTTGATCGATTCGAGAACGATGCCGCCGCGGACGCCCCTGGTGATCCACCGATAGAAAGAGCTAAGATGAATTCTGTTCTTATTAGGTCGCGGCGGAAACCGGCCCGGAAGGTCGCGAACGGGGATGAGCTCTTCCTTGCCAATGTCGATCATTTCGCTTCGTCGACTCTCTTCTCTTGCGGTCCGGCGCCGGTCTCTGAATGGTCGCCACCATTTGCGTGCTCGTCGCCGCCCTTACCCTGCCGCAGCCACGGCGGTGTCCCTCGCGTCGTCAACACGTCGTTGCTGCCGCAACGAACGCACGTAGTCATCTTGAAGTTGGCAAACCACTTCGCCGTACACTTGTTGCAGGCGAAATACAGCATTCTTGTCATGGGACTTTTCCAAAGAGGGACCAGGTGAGGACCCATGAGTCACAACCCTCTGGAGCACACACTCCAAGAAACAGGGGCTATGTGGACTGTTTCCTCGCCTCGAGTTCGGTCGCACAAATCCACGAGTGGGCCACATCGAGCGCCTTGGCGGCAATCAGGAGATCATTCGTGCGAAGCGATTTACTCTCTGCCCAGTTTCCGTCCTTATCCACGTAAATCCTGGCAGGCACTACGCTATGCACCACGACGGTTGGTGCCGCTGTTCGTGCGGCGATCATCTCCGCCCGTGCGCCCGGCCTCGGCTCTCTCTTGGCGTTGGCGATCTGCGGCCTCTATGACCGGATCACCCAAGCGAGTCGGGGCGCCAGATATCCCCACTACGGGCGGGCACCGTACTGTCGGTGGCCTGGCGGCTGCGGGGCCGTCCGCTGGCCCTGGCACGCAATACCGAGCCTCGGGCGCCGATGCGGGCACGTGGAGGCGCCAGAACGGGCGTCGTCCAAACCCGCCCTAGGGGGACCTTACTTAATACTAGTGGGTGGTTACTCGTTGTCAAGCAAAAAAAAGATGCTGTTCTGGAGATAGGGCGCAGGCGAGTTCTACGTGCGGCCCGGCGGGTCTTTGGGCACCAGCTTCAGGCGTGGTAGTGACGTGCCCCCAGAGTGGTTCGTCGTTTTGCCTCCGGTGCTATGCTCGAACTGAAAGACCCCGTTTTTCATATTGCCGGCCTTGCTGCACCGAAGGATAGCGGCCTTGCTGCACCTGGGGCACTCAACCCGTAACCCCATCCGGCTGATTAGACGTTGAAGCGCGGTTGCGACGTCCCTGTTCGCGGCGAACGAACCGAACGACTTCTCCTCAAGCCGATTCAGGTAATCCTGAAGAACTGCCTGGTGCGCTGCGGTCATCCGGTCAAGCCGTTGATGCAATTCATTGACGTCCGCGCTGATAACCTCCTCCGTTGTCGCAGATTGCTCCTGAAAGCGCCCCGGTGCGGTTTGTTGTTGCGTGCCTTGAAGTAGACGACCGGCTGTCAGCGGCATGAGTTGTGTGGGGCATCCGGCCGGTAACCGGTTGGCCATGATCGCCATCACGCCCCAGTCCTCCTTGACGCGTATCGATGCCTCGGGACCCTTGACGTATGTCGAGAACACCTTGCCAACATCGAGCACAATGTCATTCGGCTGACGAACGGACTCAATAGCGACTACAATGCAATCGACGCTTGTTTTCGCTGCGAGGCGGGCAAGTCTGGCTCGATGAACAGTGAAAAGCGCTGCCAGAAGATCTTCAAGAGTGGAGCGCGTACGGGTTTTCCGGCCTGAACTACCCCACCGGAAACAATGCCATTCGTGACGATCAGGCAAGTAGTAGGCAACGAGGTACGTCTTGAGGGTGCCGTCAGCCGCCAGAAGGCC
>JAJDDS010000668.1 GCA_029260195.1 Phycisphaerae bacterium | reverse complement strand
CAGGATCTCACCCGCTTCGTCGCGCCCGCGCTCTTCGCCCGCACCCCCAAACCCGCGTCGCCTGCGGAGGCGGTGCAACTCACGCTCTTCCCGCAGTGATCGCTTCGGCGAAAGCGTGCGAACACCAGTACACGGCAGAGTCGGCTGGCGCGTCTTGGCCGACCCTCCGGTCGTCTGAGACGACCCACAATCGTCGGTCGGGAACAACTTGTCCGTCGCAAGATCCGCGATTGTGCGCGGCACCGCTAATCACTGTCGTCGCCGCTGTCGCTGTCGTGGTCCGACTCCGACGATTCCGCGCCGAAGTTGCGCGCCCATTGGCGGAGCACCGCATGGTCATCCTCGGACAAGCGGGCATGGCGGTGGAGCGGCAAATAGAACCACAGCGGCATCTCTCCCTCTTCAACCTCCTCCCAGCACTCGCCGATCTTCTTGCGCTTCGTCTTCGCGTCGTATCGATCCCACGTCGAGAAGTTCATCTCCTCACGACCCTCTTTAACATCATGCGCCACCAGCCACGACACCGGTGCAACGTAGCTGTACCACGGCCACGCCGTCTCATGGGAATGGCAGTCATAACACGCCCGCTCGAGGATCACCTTCACTTCCGCCGGCGCCGATATCTCACTCCCGCCAGCCGGGTTGCTGCGTTCCACCGGCACCAATTGCACGACGCCGAGTAGCAGGACGACGATAGTCAGGACGATCTTGAAGATTCGCTTCCCCGCACGGTGGCCGGATCCGTGATCGTCCTCGGCGGCAGGGGTCTCATTGGGGACGTCCATTCGAGATTCTCCACTGAAGTCCTCTGGTCAGTCTACTTACCTGCTGACGTTATCGGCTCGGCGCGATGTGAGTCACCACTCTGGCCTTTCCCCCTCAATCTGATCCACCCTTTCGCTTAGAATCCGGAGGTGGATCGACTTTCCGAGTGCGGCACGCCGTTCGAGATCGTCAGCTTCTTCGGGGGCAAGCCAAGCTACGTCGCCGCAATCCGTGGACTTGAGACCGCCCGGTACGAGGACGCTGCCTAGCCCATAACCATTACCTCGAACATCGTCAAGACCCTCCAAGACATCACGCGGATGGACGCTGGTACGAACGGTGACGCGCAGCGACTAGAACAGATCGGCTGGATGTTCTTTCCGAAGACCATCGGTGACGGCGAGGGGGATCTCGACCTCATCCGCGACAAATACAAGTCGTCACTTCCGATTTGCCTCCGATGGTCGAGTTGAGTCGATCGGGCGTTGGAAACTCGGAGACCAGAAGAGCTCCCCGCTACTGTGGCGAGAGCTTTCGCAGGCGAGCCTCCATGCGGTCGGCAAAGTCCGGGCGGTTGAGGCTTCGGGATCGGGCGATGCCGTCGCGGAACGTCTGGGCGGCAGCTGCGATGCGGCCGGCGCGTTCAAGCGCGACGCCGCATCGTAGCCATGCCTCGACGGCGTTCTCGTTGTTGCGCAACACAAGCCGGTATTGTTCCGCGGCTTCGTCGTATCGGTTACGGACCAGCATCGTGCCGGCAAGATCGAATCGCGCGGCTTCGTTGTGCGGGTCCAACCTTAGCGCCTCGGATAGCGATCGCTCGGCTTCGTCGTATCGTTCGAGGCGCAGGAGCGCGTTCCCCATGGTCGCGTGGCGGCCCGCGTCGAGCGAATCGGCGGCGATGGCGCGGGTCAAGTGGTCCAGGGCGGATGTCGCCTGGCCACCGCGCACGAGGGCGGTCCCCACGAAGGCGTTGGCGGCGCCGTCGTCGGGGGCGTAGCGAAGGGTCTGTCGGTACTCGTCGAGGGCTTCGTCGTAACGGCCCAGCCGTGTGAGATGGGATGCGAGGTTATTGTGGTATTGCCTCCGGACGCCGTCAAGCGAGTCAAAGCCTGTCAGCCTGTTCGCCGTCTGCAATGTGATCGCCGCGAGCAACGCCGCGACCAGCGCCGCGCGGGCGTGTATTGTCGCGCCGGAAGCCACCGCGCGGTGCAGCGTCCATGACGCACCGACGACAACGATTGGGACGGCGGGGAGGCGGTATCGCGGCGAATACCAGAACACCATCACGACCAGAAACGTGACACCGAAAAGCAGAAGCTCTGGCGCGTGGACGCGCCAGCGTTTGGACCACAGGACGCAGGCGACCATGGCCATGGGCATCAGCCAACCCGTGGACAGCGGTGCTAGGCGAAAGAGCGGGTCGAGGCCCGTCGCGACCTCAAGACGCGGGACGTGGACGTCCCCGTAATTGCGAGCAGTAAGGAACCAATACGCCTTGCGCAGGGCGAGTCCCACCGCCCGAACGGGGTCAGCCTTCCAGAAATCGAAGACGCGCTGCCTGTAGAATGCGTCGACGTTGCGCCAACTTCCGTCCCTTCCAGTCTCCCGTTTGTAGACCGCGAACGCGTCGACGAACTGCCGGTCGCGCTCGATGCTGATGCCGGGAGCAGCCATGTACGGTCCGCGCGCTTCGGGGCTGTTGCCGTGACGTAGCGTGATTCCGGAATGGGCCGCGATGGGGATGAACTCGCCGCAGACGTACCAGTTGTGCAGGGCGGCTGGCGCGATGGTCAGCATCCAGCAAGCCGCGAACGCCCCCGCCCGCCGCAATCCCGCTGCCCGCGCGCCGTTCGTCAGAGCGATCCACAGCGCGACGGGTGGACCGACGAGGATCATCGAGGCGTTGGTCAGAGAGAGCAGTCCCAATAGCACGCCGGACGCAGCCCAGCGTCGAGCGGACGCCGATTGCGTAGCCCAGATCATCGACGCCCAGCAGCACGCCAGGATGAAGAGCTGCACGGTGTTGCTGAGGACGCGAAAGCACCCCACCGCCGGCTCGTCCAGCAGGAGGAAAAACGCGGCTGCGAGCAATCCTGCGGCCGCCGAGAACCGCCGCATCGCGATCCATGCGAGGACGGCGGCTGTTGCGAGGTGCAGCGCGATCTGGAGAAGGTAGACCCCGACGAGTCCGAGTCCCACAGCCCTGAGGCCGCCCAGCAAGTATGGATACAACGGGGCGGAGAGGTACGGTTTTTCGCCGATCAGGTCTCCGTCGGCATAGCGTTCAGCCAGGTCCCAGTAAAAAGCTCCGTCGACGATCGGCACCTGGGCAATCGGGTTGTTGCCCCAGTACTCGCGCAACATCGCGACTCGGGCGGCTAGTGCCACGACGATCATCCCGAGCAGAATCATCCGGAACCGCTGTCCCGCCGCCGTCGCGGCGAGGCCGGGTATTTCAGTGCGCGCGGTCACGCCATCTCCCTCGGCTTCCCACAGGTTCTTCCTTCACTGGTCGTCGCGCCGCGTCTTCGTGCCATGCGCGCCAGGATACCGCGTCCGTCGCGCGGGCACGACCCCTTTATACGATCGCTGGGCGTATCGACAACGGTGTTCGCCTCGACAGGAGGATTGGAGCGTCAGGCTTCGAGTAGTTGCGGCGCGGCCGAAGCTTCGACGGTGCGCTCGGGATCCACGACGCCGAGGCTTGGGAGCGGAATAGCGCGGTTCTTGGGGCCGAGCACGGTGACGGCGTCGAGTCCCAGCAACTCGCTTACGTCCCGAATGAACCGATCGTTGACCTCGACACCGAACCGCATGGAGCACCGCACAGTGGCGACCATGCCGTCGTCGGTGGCGAACTTGAGCAGCACCTGCTTGTTGGCGTCACCTTCCGCCTTGCAATCGGCGAAGAGTTGCTTGAGCTTGTCGAGCAATTCGGCGCTGGCCGCCCTCGTGGACAAGGTCAGGACGACGGTTTGGCTGAGCGTGCGCAGTGCGTCCCCGGCTGGGACGACCTCGCTGATGCGCAGCGATGGCTCTTCGCGGCGCTTGTCGATCTCACCCTTGAGGAACACGATGCTGTCCGGTGTGAGCAGACTGCGGAACTCGGGCAGTTGCTTGGGGAACACAATTCCCTCGATCGATCCCTTCAAATCCTCGAGGGTCACGATCCCCATCTTCTTGCTCTGTCGCGTCGTGACAGTCCGCATCGACGACACCATTCCACCCAAGACCACCGACGTGTCAGCCTCCATCCCGGCGAGGTCGACCGTCGACGCGGACGCACAGGCTTCGAGGAGCGTCGCAGCCCCCGCCAGTGGATGCCGTGTAACATAGAACCCGAGCGCCGCCTTTTCTTTGGCAAGCATGATCGCCTCGGGCCACTCGTCGCTGGGCAGCGGCGGATGTTCCTCCCGCTCGGCCGCGCCCTCTCCGAACAGCCCCATTTGCCCTGATCGCCTGTCCTTCTGTGCCCGCGACCCGTGCTCAATGGCGGCGTCGAGCACCTTTGACAGGGCCGCCCGCATGGCTCCGGTCTCGTCGAACGCCCCGCAGTTGATCATGGCTTCGACGACAGCGCGGTTGCAGACGGTCAGGTCGGCGCGCTCGCAGAAGTCGTAGATGTCCTTGAAAGCACCGTCCTCGCCGCGCGCGGCGGCGATGGCTGTCACCGCCTTCTCGCCTACCCCCTTGATCGCCCCGAGGCCGAACCGAATCACGGATGTCGTTCTCCCGTGTCGTTCGGTCCGGTCCACTGTGAAATCGTTGTCCGACTTGCTAATGTCCGGTGGAAGGACCGTGATTCCCATCTTACGACACCCGTCGAAGTACTCAAGAATCTTCTCACTGCTGCCCATTTCGAACGTCATCAGCGCAGCCATGAACTCGACCGGATGATAGGCCTTCATGTACGCCGTCTTGAACGCGACGAGCGCGTATCCGGTCGAGTGGGCTTTGTTGAAGGCGTACCCACCGAACTTGAGGATGTCCTCGAACACGTCGTTGGCCACCGAACGCTGGACGCCGTTCTTCTCGCACCCTTCCAGGAACGGGTCGCGTTCGGCCTCGATCATCTGGGTCTTTTTCTTGCTGATCGCTTTCGCGAGACGGAACGCGCGCTTCAGCTCGATCCCCCCCAATCGGTTCACGAGCCGCGACACCTGCTCCTGATAAACCATGATCCCGTACGTTTCGGACAACACGTCGGTCATGATCGGGTGTGGCGTCGTCCAAGGCTCACCGTGCTTTCGGGCGACGTATGAGTCGATATACTGCATCGGACCGGGCCGAAACAGCGCGTTGGCTGCAATCAGGTCTTCGATACGGTTGGGCTTCATGCGCATCACCACGTCGCGCATCCCGCCGGATTCAAACTGGAAGATGCCCTGGGTGTCGCCGCGCGTGAACAGGTTGTACACCTTGGGGTCGGCGAGATCGATTTTCGAGAGGTCG
>JAJDDS010000667.1 GCA_029260195.1 Phycisphaerae bacterium | reverse complement strand
AAATCCAAATACGGTCAGAACTGTTCAACTTGGGCTAGTTCTGCAATCCAAGTGGAGACGGCGCCACTCGCGCCGCTGTTTTCCCACCTCCTCCCCCCTCAGCCGAGAGATTCAGGCGGACGTCGCGGTCGGGTCTCGTTTCGTGTGCCCGCGGCGGCGGATCAGGGCGTGCCACGTTGCGGCGTAGGGTGGGCAACGGATGTCGCTCGCGTGTTGGGGCTGAGAAAATCCCCCGCGCGCCCTTGGGTGGGCGTGCGGGGGTTTGGATTGAATTGGTCGGTCGCGATTGCCGCGATCGGTCACGCGCTACTGGATCGTGTTGACCGCGACGCCGCCACCAGTGCAGTCGATACTCGTCAGTACCGACGGCGCGGGGAGTGTATCGATCTGCCAATTCGGCCCACGGATGATTACGCAGTGCCAAACGCCGTAGTCTTCGCCATCCGGATAGGAGGACAGCTGAGGCTGTGGCTGGTAATGCCCGTCGATCGTCACGACCGATGAGTGTCCGTCGACGAACGCGGTGGCGAAGTTCCAGGGCTTGCCATGCCACCCCTTGACTGCCGACTCGACATCGTTGCCGAGTGCTCCGCTCAGGGATCCGCACCCGTCCGCGCCGTAGTTCTTTCGCCACGCGAAGCGCCCGGCGTTCTCCATGAAGTAGATCGTGTTCGCCGGGTTGGGAACGCGTGAGATCGGCTTCAGGAAGGACGAGTTGCTCTCAAGCTTGCAGCCGGCGCCGGGGCGTCCGATCCAGCCTGTGCTGGCTGAGTAGCTGTTTCCGTAGTGGTCGTACGACGTCAGGCCGGAGTCTTGCCACGCGGTGTAGTGGTGGCCTGAGTAACCCTTGTCCGACGGACACTTGAAAATGCCGACGTCGAGCGTGGTGTCGTTGAGCCAATTCTGGTTGTTGGGACCGGGGTCGTCTGCGTAGTCGTTGAAGCCGCCCTTGTAGATCACCGTGTTGAGACCGCGTGTGGCTGGACCGCGACCGTTCTGCGTACCCCATCTCGAGGACAAAGGATCGACGCCCTGCTGCGGCTCGCCGATACCGGCCTTGCCGCCGTACTCGTATTCGCCGACGGCTCCGACGCCGATTCCCATCAAACGGTGGACGGGGATTGACATTTCGGACTTGTCGCTGGCTGCGTACGTGTTGCCGGCCGTGCTGATGCCTTTGAGGCTGGCCTGGCAGGCGACCATTTTCGCTTGCTCGCGTGCTCTTTTGAGCGATGGGAGCAGGATGCTGATGAGCAGCGCGATGATCGCGACGACCACCAGCAGCTCAATCAGCGTAAACGCCGTTCGAGGTCTCCATCGCCCCGAGACAGCCCTACGCCTGACATTGTGTTCGCGTGTCATGATGACACCTCCAAAAAGAGAATGAAAATATGAACGCGCGGCGGCTGCGGACAAATCGCCCACGCGGCTGCGCCAGCGCCCCGAACATCGGGGCCTGTATGGGATACACGTTCTCCTATTCCATACTATCGCCGCCCCGTCCCAATTGGTCAACACAACCGGCGGATGGCGAATCCTGTCCTAAACTATTGTCATGAAAGACGTTACGTCTGTTTTGGCGAAACCTCGCTTATCAATTGAGAGAAGCGTCGAAAAACGTCGCCGGTGCGTTACTGGATCGGGTTGACCGGCACGCCGCCGCCGCCACAGACGATTCCCGTGTCCACCGGCGGTCCGGGGAGGGTATCCGCCTGCCACCCGTTACCTCGGATGATGACGCAATGCCAGAAGTTGTGATCCGTCTGGCTGCCCTTCCAAGTAGGGTAAAACGGGAGTCGGGGCTGGGGGTGGCGATGGCCTTGCATGTCGGTGATGGCGGCGTGACCGTCGACGAACGCGACGGCGAAGTTCCATGGTTTTCCGTGCCAACCTTTCATGACGGACTCGACGTCCTGTCCGAGCGGTCCACTGTAGCCGCTGGCACAATCGTCGACTCCATAATTCGACCGCCATCCGAAGCGTCCGGCATTCTCGACGAAGTAGACGGAGTTCGCTGGGTTTGGGATTCGTGAAATCGGCTTCAGGAACGCGGAGTTGCTGAAGAGGGTGCAATCGGCGTTGAATACGCCGATCCAGAGCGTGCTGGCGGTGTAGCTTGTGCCGTAATGGTCATAGGAGGTGAGGCCTGAGTCGCGCCACGCGGCGTAGTGGTGCCCGTTGTAACCCTTGTCCGACGGGCATCGGTAGATGCCGAGGTCGAGCTGGGTGTCGCTGAGCCAGTTTACGTTGTTCGGTCCGGGATCGTCGGCGAAATCGTTGAAGCCTCCCTTATAGACGACGGTGTTGAGGCCGCGCGTGGCGGGTCCGCGGCCATTCTGCGTGCCCCATTTCGAGGACATCGGATCGCTGGCCAATTCAGGTTCTCCGATGCCTGCTTTGCCGCCGAACTCGTACTCGCCGACGGTTCCGATTCCGAGTCCCATCAGACGGTGGACTGGGATGGACATTTCGGATTTGTCGCCGGCGGCGTAGGTGTTTCCGGCGGTGGCAATGCCTTTGAGGCTGGCTTGGCAAGCGACCATCTTCGCCTGCTCTCGGGCTCGTTTGAGGGAGGGGAGGAGGATGCTTATGAGCAGGGCGATGATGGCGACGACGACGAGCAATTCGATCAAGGTGAACGCGGGTCGAGGCGGGCGGCGACTTTGTTTGACCATGGAAACTAACCCTCTGGGTCGGAACTCCCCGGCGATGGATCGAGGCCAGCGCGGGAGGGGGATCGGCGGCTCGACTCCGGTCCCCCGGGGGGCGAAAACGCGCCAGCCCGACGACCTACAGTGTCCCCGAATCGTCGGAAGATGTCAAGATTGGGCTGGTTTTGGTGGCTTCGGAGGGGTCTGGGCGACGGGCGATCCACCAGGCGACGAGTAGAGCGAGCAACGAGGGGATCAGCGTTCGCGCGGGAAGGTGCGACCAGGGATCGGTCGCGGACAGACCGACGGCGGTCTGGTATTCGGGCCAGCGGACCAGGACAACGGCGACGCCGTTATGGAGGGCATGCATGAGGATTGCGGTCCAAACGGACCCCGAGCGCAGGCAGAGCCACCCCAGCACGACGCCAAGCACCATGGTCACCGGGAATCGGAAGATAAAGAAGTGAAACGCGGCGAACGCGGCTGCCGCAAACAGAATCGCGGTCCGATCTCGAAACGCGCCGCGCAGACCGCTGAGCAGGAACCCGCGAAAGAAGGCCTCCTCGCAGACGGCAGGGACGAGTGCGATGACGGTGAACGCGAGTGCGAACGGCATGGAGGTGAGTGCGACGTCGAGCGCCTTGTTGGATTCCGCGAGCGCCGGGGGGGTGGCGATGTAGTGTTCCTGGAGGACGAAGAGCTCGTGGGCGGGTGCCCAGGCGGCGAGCCCAATCAGGACGGCAGCGGCGAGGTGCCGCAAGGTGGGGACGCCGAGGCGAAATGTCGCCCGGGCGTCGATCTTCCAGTACGACACCATGGCTGCGGGGACGCCCAGAAAAAAGACCGGCATCAGGATGGCGGACCATCGCAGCACATCGGCCATGTCGTCGTCGACTGCGCGCTGCAGCGCGCTTTGGACATAGAACCAAATCGGGAAGAGTGTGGCGGCGTACAAGCCGGCGCCGGACAGCGTCGGCCATCGCGAGGGTTTGATGAGGCGCCTCGACAGCATCGCTCGAAGCGAAAGCGAGTCGGCGAACAGCACGGACTCCTTGCCGAATACCTGGGCTGCGACCGCTACGGAGACGGCGGCGTAGAGGCTGGTCGACAGGAGCACCCAGGCGAAGGTCGATGCGCCGAGGGCTGCTCCGGAGAGAAGGTCGCGCGTCAGGAGCACCATGTTGGCGACCGGCACGACGATCATCACGCCTTCGAGCTTGGTCCCTGGAAGGGCTGCGATCCCGCCGGGGACGAGTACCAGCATAATGACTGGCATGATGTAGTTTTGGGCCTCTTTGAAGGTACGCGCGCAGGCACAGACCGCGAGCATGATGGCGGACATGAGCACCGCGAATGGGATCAGGGTGAACAAGACGACGGGAAACGCCCACCACGGGAACCCGTCGTCGCCGCCCTCGGCGGAGGGGTCCATCGCCATGGCTTCCTGCAACCCGCCGAAATAGACGGTGGCGGTGACGCTGGCGATGTTGAGGGCGGCTGCGATGATGGCGATGGTTGTGACAGCCATGAACTTGCCGACGATCAGGTCGATGACGGGGACGGGGCAGACCATGAGCGTTTCGAGGGTTCCGCGTTCGCGTTCTCCGGCGGTGAGGTCGATGGCTGGGTAGATGGCGCCGGTGACGGTCATGAGGACGAGGATGAAGGGCAGGATGAGTCCGAGGACGGAGCCGGGGGTGATGAGCTTTCGGAACTTGATGACGATGGGTTCGACGATTCGGGGATCGATATTGAGGGTGCGCAGCGTCATGTCGCGGCGATGCTCGCCGACGCGGTCGAGTGCGCTCTGGAGGCGTCTCGCGGCGATTTCGCTTCGGACCTGCTCTTTCTGCGTGACGATGGTGAGGGTGATCTGAACGTCGGATGGCGACGACCCGTCGTTTCCAGGGAGGACGATGACGCCGCAGTGGACGCTCTGCTCGCGGATGCTGGCTTCGAGTTGGGCGGTGCTCTTGGCGTCGATGAACTCGCCGAGTGGAACGGGGATTTCGGCGAGTTCGTCGACGTCCGCACCGCGAGCCTCGGCGGCGGCGCGTTGCTTTGTGAGCAGGTCGCGTTCTTCTTCGAGGAGCGGTCTGACGACGTCGTTCCACTGCCACTCTTTCTCAAACCCGACGACGATGCGCTCGTCCTTGATGTTCTCTGTCTGGGAACTGGCAGCCTGGATTCCGCCGAGCATGAGGAGTGGGTAGAGCACGATCGGGGCGAGGATCATGGCGGCGAGGGTGCGCCGATCGCGGAGGATATCGACAAGTTCCTTGACGTAGATGGTGCGGGCGCGGCGGATGTTCATGCGGGTCAGATCTCCGCCACTTGATCGGCATGCACGAGCTGGAGGAAGATGTTGCTGAGCCGCTCGGTCCCGGTGCGTTGCCGCAATTCCTCGATGGTGCCCTCGGCCACGATCGCCCCGTTGTGCAACAGGGCGATCTGATCGCACATCGTCTCGGCTTCGTCGAGGTAGTGTGTGCTCAGGATGATGGTTTTTCCCTCGGTCCGTTCTCGGCAGATGAAGTCGAGGATGAGGCGGTTGCTCAAGACGTCGAGGCCGAGGGTCGGCTCGTCCAGGATCAGGATGGGCGGGTCGGCGACCAGTGCCCGCCCGATGCTGGTGCGTTGTTTTTGGCCGGTGGAGAGGGCGCCACAGCGCATGTCGGCGAAGTCGTCCATCTCCAACCATTTTATGAGTTCGGCGGCGCGAGCTTCGGCGCGGGCCCGGTCGAATCCGTGCAGTTTGCCGAAGTAGATGAGGACGTCGCGGGGGGAGAGGCGCTGGTATAGGCCGGTGTTGGCGGTGAGGAAGCCAATGGACTGCTTCACTTCGCGGGGGTGTGTGGCGACGTCGTGTCCAGCCAGGATAGCCCGTCCGGCGGTGGGGGCCATGAGCCCGCTGAGCATCCGCAGCGTGGTGGTCTTGCCTGCCCCGTTGGGACCCAGCAGGCCGTAGATGCGGCCCGCGTCCACGCGGAAGGACACGCCGTCGACGGCGCGTTTGTCGTGTCCGTCCGCCGTCGGGAAGATCTTCAGCAAGTTGTCGACGACGATCATGTCCACGGTTTTGACCCCGCCCGATTATCGGATCGGCGGCATTGTAGCGTGCATTTTTCGTTTGGGTTGGAAAGAACTACCGTTGCATCGGCGATTCGGAGAAGGACAGCCCACAGAGAGGAACCCAAACCATGTCGGAAACGCGCATCGAACAAGAACGCGTGGTCTAGATGACCGGGGCGGGACCTGTCTGCGGGCGGGAGCGCATCAATTGAGCGAGATCACTGTTGACCCCGATCCATTCCTGCTGTACTCTACATGATAGCTGTCTCGGTACCCCCACATTCCTCACCGTCCCCAGGGCGTGTGCCGAGGGGGATGCCGTCATGCCGATCGCGACGCTCATTTCGACGATCCTGGTACTCGTAGCCGGGGGCGATCCACCCCAACCCAATGTCGAGATCACGCCTATTCTGCACCAGGGTGACCCGGCGCCGGGAATTCCCGACGCGACAATTGTCTGGCTGGGGATTCCGCACATCGATGGGGCTGGTAACGTCCTAACGGCGGGATACTACGAGTTTGACGGCGATCCGTTCTCGCACTCCGCGCTGTGGTACGGCGCGGCGGGCTCCATGCACGCCGTCATGTACGACGGGATACAGGCTCCCGATCTGCCCAGCGGCGTGCATATCAGGCACCGCGCCAACGAGTGGCTGTCCGAGAGCGGGTGGATCGGGTTCACCGGCTTCCTGGCCGGGCCGGGGATCATCCCGCTGGTGAACGACAAGGCCGTCTTCGTCGGTCCGCCCGGTGACCTTCGTCTGGTGCTCCAGGGCGGCGACCCCGCCCCGGACCTGCCGCCCGGTGTCATCATCGACGTCAGCCATCCGTTGGGGTTCGGCGCGAATCTCAGCGACAACGCCACCCTGCTGCTGTTCGGCTGGCTCAGCGGTCCCCAGGTCGACGAGACCAACGATCGCGCCGTCTGGATCGGCCCCCGCGATGACCTGCATCTGATCTGGCGCGAAGGCATGGACGCGCCGGGTACCAACGGCGCCCGCTTCGCCTGGCATGATTTCGTCAAATTCAACGACAACGCCGAGATCGCCTTCCGCGGGGGCCTCGTGAACGAGGGCGATATCGACTACACCAACGATGGCGGGGTTTGGGCGGGTCCGGCCGGAGACCTGGAACTGATCGCGAGGGAAGCCGACCCCGCGCCGGGGACGCCGGACGGCGTCTACTTCTGGGGATTCAATCCCCCGGCCTTCAACCGGTTCGGGGATGTTGCGTTCTCGGGGCTACTCGCTGGTGTCGGTGTCACGTCCGACAACGACACGGGTCTCTGGTTGAATACGGCGCAGGGATTCGGTCTCGTCGGACGCGAAGGAGATCCGGCACCGGAGGTCGGTCCGGATGTTGCGTTCGACGAATTCGGTGGCCTGGTGAGTCTTAGCGCTCGTCAAGAGATATTCCATCCCGTCACCCGCGTGGAATACGGTGTCCCGGATCCCGTGTATGACAACCTCATCCGATTCTTCTACGAGGGCCAGTTTCTTGATCCTGGCTCACTCATCACTCGACAGGTCGGTGCTCCGCAGAATTCGATGGTCATTGAGATACAGGACGATTTGATAATACAGTCGGAAATTCACGAGGAAGCGCGCGACTTTGACGTCTCGGGAGTTGTGTTGAAAAAGGGATACGGATTGGCACAGGATACCAAGGAGGCGATTTCACCGGATTTGGACGGAGCGTGGTTTGCGGATGCGGAGTGGATCGGATGTGTCAAACCCTGGCGCGAGTTTGAGGTCTTTCAGGGCGGCGTGCGGTTTGTCGACCTCTACCCCAACAGTGCGGATTACGTCCGTTTGCCCGAGGCGATGTATGTCGATGGCGACGTGATCGTTGATGCCGCGTCCGTGGTGGATTTGGACAATCTGAACCTCTACTACACCGGCACACTCAATGCTTCGTGTCCGGGAGTGAACTTCGAAGTGAGCGGCGGATGTCCCACTCCGGTCTCCAAATCCCTTTATGGTGACTGGAACATGGACTGCAAACTCGACCCGCGCGAGCTTATTCACCTCAAGCGGCACATCTACGACCCCGAGAACTACCCCTACGAGCCGCTGCACGACCTCGACTGCGACGGAGTGATCAACGAAGACACGGAGTTTGCGAAATTCAAGAACAACGTGAACAACGAATGTGACACATGGCTTGAGCTGTGCGGGTTCTGTGATTGGGCGTCCTGTTGCGGCGAGTCCGCTGGAGGCGGCTCTGGCAGCGGGCAATCCGCCCTTACCGGCGAGGAACTCGCCATGCTGGCGGGCGAGGTCATCAACTCCGACGAGCCGGTGATGCTCGCACAGTGGGCGGCGGACTCGATGTCCCCCGACCAACTCGTGGTAGCCATCGCAACGCTCAACGAGTTAGCCGACGAAAACGCCGGTACCCCGTTCGGTGCGGACCTCACGGCGTTCGCGGAGGCGTTGCAACCGTAACCGCAGAGCGCCGGGCCATGCCGTTGGAACCCAAGCAGGCCAGAGATGCGGCCCGCGTCCACGCGGAAGGACACGCCGTCGACGGCGCGTTTGTCCCGGCCGTCCGGGGTGGGGAAGATTCTGAGCAAGTTTTCGACGACAATCATGTCCATGGTTTCACCGCCCCTGCGCCCCGAATCCGTGCCGGGATCGTCGGGACCACGAATCCCGTAGTGGAATCGCCGATCGAGGGCAGAGACGCTCGTTGCGCGGTTCCACCTTGTCCGCTCCCTTACGGTCGCGGCTCTGATCGGGCGTGACCGCCCCGCCGGAAGTCCACGGACCGTCCGACCTTGCGGGCGGCATTGTAGCGTGCAATTTTCGTTTGGGTTGTATAAAACTACGGTTGCATCGGCGACTCGGAGAAGGACGGCCCCTAGTGAGGAACGCAAGACATGTCGGAAACACGTATCGAGAAGGATAGCATGGGCGAGATGACCGTACCCGCCAACGCGTACTGGGGGGCGCAGACGCAACGCGCCGTCGAGAACTTTCCCATCAGCGGCTACCGATTCGGACGGCCGTTCATCAAGGCGCTCGGGCTCATCAAGCAGTCAGCCGCCAAGGTCAACCGCGATCTGGGTCGACTCGATCCCAAGCTGGCTGAGCTGATCGACCGGGCGGCGGCTGAGGTGATCGAAGGGAAGCTCGACGACCAATTCGTGCTCGACGTTTTCCAGACGGGGTCGGGGACGAGTTCGAACATGAACGCGAACGAGGTCATCAGCAACCGCGCGATCGAACTGGCGGGCGGGAAGATCGGGTCGCGCGATCCGGTGCATCCGAACGATCACGTCAACAACGGGCAATCGTCCAACGACGTCATTCCGACGGCGATTCATGTCTCGGCGGCGACGGCGATCAACGAATCGCTGATCCCCGCGCTCGAGCATCTGCAAAAGGGGCTGCAAGCCAAGGCGGCTGCTTTCGATGGGATCGTGAAGATCGGAAGGACGCATCTGCAGGACGCGACGCCGATTCGGTTGGGGCAGGAATTCGGTGGGTACGCGCGGCAGGCGGAGCTGAGCGTGATGCGGGCACACAAAGCGGTTCGCGCTCTGCGGGAGTTGGCGATCGGCGGGACCGCGGTCGGGACGGGGATCAACACGCATCCGGAGTTCGGCAAGCGGATGGCTGCGGCTATCACCGACGCGACCGGGATCGAGTTCGTCGAGGCGCAGGATCACTGCGAGGGGCAGGCAGCCAAGGACGGGGTGTGTGAAGCGAGCGGTTTTCTGCGGACGATCGCGGTGAGTCTGAGCAAGATCGCGAATGATATTCGTTTGCTGGGGAGTGGTCCACGGTGCGGGATTGGGGAGCTTCGCATCGCGGCGACCCAGCCAGGATCGAGCATCATGCCGGGCAAGGTCAATCCGGTGATGAGCGAGATGTTGGTGCAGGTGGCCGGTCAGGTGCTCGGGAACGACCACGCGATCACGGCTGCCTGTCGCGAGAGTTATTTCGAGCTCAATGTCGGAATGCCGCTGATGACCCACAACTTGCGGGAATCGGTACGGCTGCTGGCTTCGGGGGCGCGGGTGTTCGCCGATCGTTGTGTGGCGGAGATCGAGCCGAATAGGGAGCGTTGCGAGGAGCTGGTGGAGCAGTCGCTGGCGATGTGTACGAGCTTGGCGCCGCTGATCGGTTACGACAATGCAGCCGCCATCGCCAAGGAGGCGTTCGCCCAAGGTAAGACCGTCCGGCAGATTGCGACCATCAAGATCAATGCCGGCGCCATCAGGCTGACCCCGCAGCAGCTCGACGAAGCCCTGGAGGCGCGGCGCATGACCGAGCCGCGATAGGCCGATGGCGAAGGTATCGCTGATCTTTGCGGGTTCGCTGATCCTGTGCGTCGTGTGCATATACTTTCCATGGCTATGGTGGCAACGAAGAAAACTTCACTCCATCCTGATGTACGCGATCACTCGAGCAAGACGGCTTGCGGATGACCGAGAAGAACAGGGGTTCAATCCAGAGGAAACCGAACGGCTGTTCTACGAAATGTGCTGGCGAGCCTACTCGAAGGGAAAACTTTCGGAGTTTGTAATCCCCACAAGCGAGCGCGAACGCGAACGATTGCTGGCGTGGTTACGGCACGCGAACGAGACAGCGATTGAGGGCGGCGAACGTCCGTGGTAAAGGCCGACACGTTGGCGAGCCGGCGGCGCGCCAAGCGACGCATGGTATGCGAATTCCGCATCGCGTCAGAGTTATGCAAACCGACCCCGCAACCCCTATAATGGGTGTCGACAGCTTATGAAGGTACGCCAGATCATCAGGATGCTGGAGGCGGACGGGTGGCAACTCATAGCCACGCGAGGAAGCCACCGACAATACAAACATCCCCAGAAGCATGGGAGAGTGACGGTCCCCGGCAAGTTGGGCGATGACTTGGCTCCGGGAACGCTCAACAGCGTTCTCAAACAAGCCGACATCATAGGAGAGAAGTGATGCGATACGGTGTCGTCATCGAGAAAGCCAACGGTAACTACTCCGCCTACGTGCCCGATCTTCCTGGTTGCGTCGCCACCGGGGGCACGGTCGAGGAGACGGAGCGGGAAATTCGAGAAGCGATCAGGTTTCACCTCGACGGGTTGCGCGAGGACGGGTTGCCGGTCCCGGAACCGACGAGCATCTGTGACTACGTCGACACATAACCACAGCGCCGATTCGGAGTCGCCTCCAGAGACACGCGACGGGGTCGAGGGGAGGCGGTATGGCCCCGCAGGGGACCGCCGTCGTCGAATGGTTGTGGAAACCCGCGGTCCGAGTCGATAGAATGGACACCATGAGGCAGGTTCTGATCTATCCAGACGTAGAAGACGGGGGCTGGGTATGCGAGGTTCCCAGCCTACCCGGATGCGTGTCAGACGGCGCGACCAAGGAAGAGGCCATCGACAACGTTCGCGATGCCATCGAGGCATGGATTGACGGCGCGCGACACCTTGGCCGCGACATCCCTGAAGATGCCCTAAACGCTGAAATCTGCGTGATCTAAGCCGTTATCGCACCGAGTTCGTGCGGCTCCTCGGGACCACCGGGTGTCGATTTTAGACCACCCTATTGATATGTATTAATACCTGTGCTATGCTATGGTTGATGAACGACGAAAACACAACCCACACCGCCGATCGCGTCGCCTCAACCGTGATTTGGGGCGACCTTGAAACTCGGAATTTCCTCAAGCTGCCAAAGATGTTTGCGTACCTCGGCCACTACGACGGCCGCGTTGGCAGGGAAATCCAGCCGCGGCACTTGCTTCTGGTGATCGCATTGGCGAGTCGCAAGTTTCGCACGGAGCCGATAATCGCCTCTTGGACCGGGATCGCGTTGGGACTTGGAGTCAGGCCGGATACGGTTCGTCGTTGGGCCTACGAGCTCCGCAACTTGGGGCTCCTGGAGATCAGTGCCACGACCGGGCCGCGTGGTGGCGACGGACCAAACAGCTTCGATATTGAGCCATTTGTCCAGCTCCTGGAAGCTGCGGACGAGAAATGGCGGCGTTGGAGGGAATCGGGAGGGTCGGAGTGATGGGTGCGCGCGTTCCGAGTGTTTCCTCGCGCAATGCGATTCGGGCGCTCGAGCGTGCGGGTTTCAGCGTCTTGCCTCGGCGCGGCAAGGGGAGTCATGTAGCCATGGGCAGGGATGGTTGGGGGCCGATTCTAGTGCTTCCTAGACACGATGACGTTCCACGGGGGACGCTGCGGGCGCTGATTCGCCAAGCGGGGATGTCCGTCGAAGAATTCGTCGCGTTACTATAGCGATCGCAGGATGTCGCGCTGCGGTCGCGGGGAAGGCCCGTGCCCGTGCCCGTG
>JAJDDS010000666.1 GCA_029260195.1 Phycisphaerae bacterium | reverse complement strand
CTTCACTACAATCCTGACGTGTGACGAAACCATTCGCAGAAAGGCTCAAGTGATGCACTGGCTAGGCTGGATCGTTATGACTCTGGCGTTCATCGAGGGTGGCTGGCTTGCATTCGATGGCGGTCACGCTTTGGTTACCGGAGAATACGTAACACCCAAGTCAGGTCAATACGCCGGAAAACTTGGCCCTTGGTCCAAGCTTGTTTCCGCGGTAGGGATCGAACCCCGGTCGACTCTCATGAAGCTGATTCATGTCGCGCTCGGCATCACTTGGATCGTGATGATAGCCTGTTTCCTACAGCGACTTCCATGGGCTTGGTGGGGATTGATACTTTGCGCCGGGGCCGGTCTTTGGTACCTGCCGTTTGGCACGCTGCTCAGCCTAATTCAGATCGTGCTATTGATGCTCCCCGCGATCCGAGAGCTGCCGTGAGCGGGGATCACCGAGCAAGTGGCAAGGGACAGGACGCACAAAGATTGAGGAAGTTTCGCGAACCTGATGTGCGCCGACGGCGTGCTCGCGGGAGATGTTGAGCGCTCAAGCATGGGCAAGAACTTTCATCCTGTCGGACAACGGTACCGGCGATGACCAAGGCGAAATGCAAGAGGCAGGGATCGGTCCCTCGCCGGCGTTACGTCCAGAACACGAAACAGGAGATCGAGTCATGAATCGAGTTGGTGTTTTCGCGCTCGCGAGTGCGGTGGGATGGCGCCATGGATCTTGTCGACGAGTTCTTGAGGCAAATCAATCGTGATCTCGCGCGTGCGGCCGTAGCGACCGCGGGAGAGCACCCGGCTACGGATCAACGAGTACATGTCGAGCTCGGCGAGCAGGTCTCCGAAAGCCCGCCCGGTCATCCCCCGCAGCCCCACCCCTCGACAGAACCGCTTGTAGGCGTCATAGGCTTCACCGGTTCCAATGGGCGTCCCGTTGGAACGGAGCGTGGCTTCGATAACTGCGGCCATGGCCGCCTGCAGCTGCGTGGGCGCGGACCGCAGCAGGGCGAGATACCGGTCCCGGTCCAGCTCCGTTGCAGCACGCTCGACCAGATCGAGGGTAATTCGACTTCCGGCCTTCTCCGCCACGAAGGCACTTTTGGCCAAGAGCGCTACGGCCCTTCGGGCGTCGCCGTGGTCCTGGCTGGCCATCGCCGCAATCTTCTCGATGACCCCCCGCTCCACGCTGTCGGTTCTCAGTGCCTTTTCAACGCGAATGCGCAGGATGTGCTGGAGGTCGACAGCATCGTAAGGTTTGAAGATCAGCTCGTTGAGCTTGAGAAACGACTTGACGCGCGGATCCAGATGGTCGGGCCAGTTGAGCCGGTTCGACGCGAACACGAGAACGAGCTTGGCGTTGATGCGCTGCGGAAGCCGGCGCACCAGAAACGTCAGAAACGTGTCACGGTCCCGCCGGACGTTGTCGACTTCATCGATGAACAGGATCAGGTAGCCGCGATAACCGGCCAGCTTGGCTTCGATCCGGAGCATCAGCTCCTCGAGTGATATGCCCTTCTTGTAGCGCTTGCTGGCGCCCAGCAAGCATGCAAGATCGTTCAGGGCACGGAAACAGGGCCTCGGTGTCGAAAGATCAAGTTGCTCATGCCGGATGGGCACGTTCTTTGCACGGGCCATCTCGGCCAGCAGGTTCAGGAAGAAACTCAGTGTCAGCGTCTTGCCGGTTCCGGTCTTGCCCCAGATGGCCAGATGACACGGGTGATCGCCCTGCAGGATTGCCGCGAAATGGCTGCTGAGTTCCTGGATCTCCGCGTCGCGCACATTGGCGTTGAAGATCTCTTCCAGAACAGCCAGTTGTTCGGATCGGATGAGCTGCTCGTCATCCAGGAAGCGCCGGTCCTTGATGATGGCGCTCTTCACCATGTGCCGTATCCGGCTGATGATCTTGTTGCGCACGGTTGTTGTTTCCATTGGAAAACCACCTCCACATGCGTTCAGTGGAACAGCTGATATATAAATCCTTCGATTGTCACCCAGAGTAACGTTCCAGTGGAACATTCTTGAAGGTGCTTGGCGTGTTTGCTTGCGTGTTGCTACCGAGCCGTGGCGACACTCGACCAGGGCTACGGGGCATGGTTTATAAGCGTCGTCTCTATATAGTAGTAGTAAGTAGAAGAAGAGATAGATATATGTAATAGGGGTTCCAGTGGAACGACACTCTCTCTGGCGCTTCACGATCGCCGGGAGCGATCGGTCTCATGTGGTTTCTTGTCCCGACTTGGCGGCCCGCCGGGGGACGGGCGAACCGCCAAGTGAGTGGTTCGTCCGGGAGGTGCCCAATATGAAGGAAAAGGCAATACGGTACTGCGGCCCACGTTGGCTGCCGCGGGTCCGTCTATACGGAGTTGAATACTTTGTCGACGAACGGCTCAGGGAGTTTAGGGATGTTACCAACCCACACGACGCCATTGGATTCGGATCGGATCGCGGTCGGACGATGCTGAGGGAGTTCTTTGTAGTCGAGTGCCGGGAATGCGGGTTAGAGATAGGCGTTTCGACCGATACATGCGAACACACAGTTGGTTGCGCCCGGTGTGGCCACTCCTTCACGGTGCGCGCGATGTAGCGAACCAAGGCAAACCCGCGGGGGCGAGGCGGAATAATAACATTTATATACTTGGACCTGCATCAGAGGTCTCATGAGCTTCGCAAACGCCCTCTCTATACCTGCCATCGCCCCGCTCCTCGAGTCCTTGCTTCCCGACTTCATTCTTGGGTTCACGTTCTTTACTGCGCTCGCATACGCAGTGCTTGGCAAACGCTTCGATCATCAGAGGCCTGCGATCGCCATGTCGGCTGCTGTCGGCTTGGCATTGGCCATCGGGCTGGTTTCATGGGAATACCAGCGCGGTTGGTCCGTGCGGAACCTCGGGCCGATCGCGATCGGCTTCGCCGTGATCCTGCTAGCCATGATCATGTTCCAGGGTATCCGTCAAACCGGCGGCTCCTGGGCCGGCGCGGGTATCGCCTTCGGCGCCAGCATTCTCGTGGCGTGGGTCCTGGGTTTCGACTGGCCGATCCCATCGGAGATCGTCCAGACCCTGGCAATTGTTGGATTGATCGTTGGCATCGTGGCTTTCCTATTTCATATGCACGGCCGGGGACCGCCTAGTCATTTCATTCCGACTTCGGTCCAGCCTGAGCTGGCCGATATGCGCCACGACATGCGCGATCTGTACGAAGACCGTCATGTTGGCGAGAAGATCCGTGGCGCTCTCTTCGGGCTCCGAAAAGAGACCGATGTGTTCGTCGAGCATCCGCAAGAAGGGGCGAACATCCTCCATCAGCTTCGCCGAGTGTTGCCGGCGGAGGGGTGGTTGGCCGAAAAGCGTGGCAGCTTTCCCAACTGGGCCGGCAGTACGTGGGATGCCAAGCACCACGTGCCGATGCGGAATGCAGCGGTCACCACGATCGCGCCCACCGGCAGCATCAGCATCATCGCCCGTTGCAGCAGTGGCATCGAACCCATCTACAGCCTGGCCTATCGCCGCAGGGCGCTGGAAGGCCAGGAGTTCGTCCAGGTTCATCCACTTCTGGAGAAGATCGGTCGCAGTGGCGGATGGATAACCGATTCAGTCCACCAAGCGTTAGTGGATGGCAATTCTGCGGTTCAGATCCCGGCGCTTCCAAGCGGATTGGCCGATGCACTCGTGACCGCTCACGAGGTCACCGCGGAATGGCACGTGCGCATGCAGGCGGCGTTTCAACAGAACGTAGACAACGCCGTCTCCAAGACGGTCAACCTACCCCACTGCGCGAGCACCGCCGAGGTGGACAAGGTCTTCCGGATGGCTTTCGAACTCGGCTGCAAGGGTGTCACTGTCTATCGCGATGGTGCCCGGAGAGGGCAGACATTCTCGACAGGGACCGACAAGGACACCGTCGTCCAGAACAACGGCTCAACACCGAGAACCCGCTGCCGAGTCACGAGTGGTCAGACTTTCAAGTTCCGCATGGGCTGCGGAACGCTTTTCGTCACGGTCAACCAAGACGAGAACGGATTGTGCGAGGTATTCGCCAACCTCGGCAAGGCCGGTGGCTGTCCGTCGCAGTCGGAGGCGACGTGTCGTGCGATCTCAACGGCACTTCGCTCCGGCGTGAGCTCGAGGGAGCTGATCGAGCAGCTGCGTGGCATTCGGTGCCTTTCGACTGCGGCAGCCCGGAAGGGCGACAGCACCATCAAAGTCCTGTCCTGTCCGGATGCCATCGCCCGGGCAATCGAAGAGTCGACCGGTGGATCCCCCAATCGGTCTGCGCCGGGCAAGCACGCCGCCGGTCGCGCGTGCCCGTTTTGCAGCCATCGTATGCGTAGTGAGGCCGGCTGCTTCTTGTGTGACGACTGCCTGTACAGTTCGTGTGGATGAGTGAGGGACATGATCGACCGCATGCATGCAGGGAGCAGCATTGACGGCATGCACCGTGCGCCTGGCGGCGTAGTGATGCCGGACGGTGACGGCGGTCTGTGTTTAGCACCAGCCGTGCTGACGGAAGCTGAACTGATCAGGTTCCTGCGGCTGGACGAGCCCGGTGGCCCGAAGGATCCGGGCCAGACAGTGCGTTACTACCGAGATCGGGCAAAGCTCCTGCGAGGCTGCAAGATCGGGAATCGAATCCTCTATCCCCTCACCGAAGCCCTGCGGTTCCTGGCACTGAAGGTAGCGACGGATGCCGCAAATACGCATTTTTAGCCCCCTTGCGCGCTCGGAGCGATCGCGCTATGTTTGCGGAGCCGAGGCGCAGGAGCCGGGAATCGAGTACCGGCGCAATGGGTAGCCCACGGTCGAGCCACTTCCATCCCTAAGAGTGGAGGTAGACCCTGCGCTTTCGGTTGGCTTGGCCGCGAGCTCCCCACTGGGAGGTACCGTATGAGAGCGTACAAGGCGACTGTCTTCAAAGATACAAGGTGGAACCGATCGTGGATTGTCCGGTGGTCGGAGCTGACTGACACAGGCAAACGCCTGCGCAAATCGAAAGCCTTCAAGCGTCAGCGGGACGCACAGTCGTTCGCGGCGAGGAAGACCCGTGAATTACGTGGCGAGGTTTGCCAAGCAGCTGATGAAACGGACGAACTGATATTGGGATTGGGCGACACGCCGGTGTCGGCGTTTGTGGACACGTACCTCGAACGACGCAAGACAGATGGTCTTCGGGCGGCGACGTTGGGGTTGTTTCGGGGCAGCCTGTCACGGTTGGTCAGTTGTTTCGGGCCTTCGCGGGCTATCGCTACGATTACTACCGACGACCTGTCGAGGTTCCTGGCCGAGCAACGGATGCTTGTCGATGGTCGTACCGACCAGCCTCTCGCAAAGTCGTCACGCAACGGAATCATCCGCGACCTACGAACGATGTTCTCGTTCGCGGAAGCTTGGGGCTATTTGGCAAAGTCGCCGATGACAGGCATCCGGATGCTGAAGGTTCACCAAGACGACAAACGCGGATGGTACTACTTCAGCCCGAGCGACCTGCGAGCCCTTCTGCGGGCCGCTCCGACGCTTCGTGAGAAGGCGGTTTACGCGATGGCGTACGGCACTGGCCTGCGATTCGGAGAGCTGTTCGCCCTGCAACCGGAAGACATCGATCTTGCGGAGGAATACGTGCACGTCCGTTCCCGTGACGGCGATGCCTGCACGCCGCCATTCAGGATCAAAGACCATGAGCGTCGATCCGTTCCGCTCCCCAGGTACGCTGCCCGCCTCACAGCAGGCTGGATGCGACGTCGTCCCGTGGGTAGTCCCTTCCTGTTCATCACGCCAGAGCGATTCGCGTTCATTCAGGCTCGGTGGCAGAGGCTGCGGGCTCGCGGCGAGCAGTGGGAGAACCGGTTCCTCGCGAACAACGTCGTGAGGGACTTGAAGCGACACGCGAAGTTGGCGGGCATCGTCCCGGATGCCTCGATCACGATGCACTCGCTTCGCAAGAGCTACGGCCGGAATGGAGCCCGCTGCCTGTCGCCGGAGGTCCTCCAGGAGTACATGGGGCACAGCAACGTCGCGACGACGCTGACCTATTACAGCAAGCGGGGTGCCGACGACGATGCCCACGCGCGGCTGGTCCTTGACGCCCTGTTCAAGGGCGGACCGATGCAGAATGCAAAGCTAAGTGACGTGTAAGTGACGTGGAGCGGGGTTTCGGAGCGAATCCGGTCCCCGCGACGGCCTCGCCGATGGACGTAACCTCAGCAGTCACAATGGGTTAGGGAACTGGGCGATACAGGACTTGAACCTGTGACCTCCTGCGTGTCGAGCATGAGGTCGCCCTCCTGAACCGAGCCCCTCGGCCCAAGAACCGCGTTTTAGGGTAGGAAAACGGCGGTATCTCAAAGCGCTACGGTGACGCTGCACCGGCGCTACGGTGGCATTGCGTTGGCGCTCGGGGGAAACAGACACTGAGTTGACACCGCGGCGCGCGAGAATGGCCATCGTCCACTCCGCGCGAGACTCTCGCACAACATGCCTTGCGGCGATTGAGGGCATCTATTCGCCGCAT
>JAJDDS010000665.1 GCA_029260195.1 Phycisphaerae bacterium | reverse complement strand
GGGGCGTTGATGATTTTCGGGTTGCCGATCGGGGACATGATGCTGACCTTGGCGCGGCGTTGGCGGGCACAGCGGCCGTTGATGGAAGGCGATCGGAGTCACTTCTACGACCAGTTGATCGATCGTGGGTTGAGCGTCCGGCAGGTGGTGCGGATCAGCTACGTGACGACCGGGGTTTTCGTGATCGTCGGGCTGCTGCCGATCGTGCTGCGGACGCGGTACCTGTTTCTGGTCTACGGCGGGTTCGTCGCGTTGGTGGCGTTCATGATCCGCCGATTCAAGATGGTCCGCGTCGATGGGCCGCCCGAAGCTCGCTAGTCGTTCCCACCGAGATATCCGAGACTGCGCAGTGCGTCGATGACGTCCGGAGCGAGTTCCGCGCCGCGCACATGCGTGGGTTGAAACTCCGGTACGCGATGCTTCCAGCCGTTGATGTATGCGTCCAGACGTCGGGCTTCGGGGTGGTCAGAGGTGTAGAGGTTGTGCGTTTCCGCGGGATCGCTCAAGAGGTCGTACAGTTCACGGGTCCCGTCGGAAGAGGCGAGAATCTTGAACCGTCGGCCCTGAGCGGCGATCTGCGGTTTGGCGCGATGTAACGCTTCGACGGTATTCGCGGCGCGGACGCGCCGCAGGGCGGAAACGGACGGTCCCCGGTATTCGGTGATCGCGACGCGGCTCGGATCGCGTTCGCCGGTCGCCGCCAAGAGATCGTGGGCGTCGGCCCCGGCGGACGACGGAGATGTCACATCTGTGACATTGATGATCGTCGGATACAAGTCCGCCAGCTGCACGGGGTCGTCGACGCGCGTCCCCGAATTCCGGCCGGGTTCCCGCATCATCATCGTGACGTGGGAAACATCGTTGTATGCCAGGAACCGGTGCGACCACATGCCGTGTTCGCCAAGGTATTCTCCGTGATCGGAGGCGATGACAATCATCGCATTGTCGAGCAGACCGGTCCGGTCGCAGATCGCCAGCAACTCGCGGACGCGATGGTCGACGTATCGAATCGCCGCATCGTACTGTCCGCGGAGAATCTCCCGGTCCACCGCCGGCAGGAACTCAGGACCGTCGATGTTGTAGCGCAAGTCCATCGTCGAGACGATCTCACCGTGAGCACGGCGCCGCAGACGATAGGACCGGTCAACCTGGGCATCCGTCAGGAACTTCGACCGGAAATCCCGCGGAATCCGATAGGGAAGGTGCCCCTCCATGTAGTTCACGAAGAGCAGCAGCGGTTGACCGCGGTCGGGCAGTTGGTCGAGCCATTGGCTTACCAGCCAATTGGTGACGGCGGCGCCGAAATCCGGGTCCAGCCATGGGAGCGGCGGCGTGACGCCGAACCTCGCGCAGAGGTACTCCAGCGAGAACCGCCCCAAATGCCGCAAATGGTATACGACACGACTGGTTTCGAACCCCTTCGCCAAGTTGGTCTCGTGTGAAATCCACGGGTTGTTCGAGAAGCTGGCAGTTGTGTACCCCGCCTCGCCCAACACGTCGGCGACCGTTTTGAAAGATTCGTCCAGCCAGATCGTTGGGTGGTCAGCTCCGTGCTCGCGCGGGCTTCGACCGGTGAACATTGAGGCGTGAGATGGGATGGTCCAGACGCCGTTGGCGATCGCGCGGTTGAAGACAATCGCTCCGCGCGACCACTCGTCCAGAAAAGGTGTGGTCGGGCGCTGGTATCCGTAACAGGTCATGTGGTCAGCCCGGACGGTGTCCAGGACGATCCAGATGACGTTGGGTCTCTGCGATGATGATCGCTGCGTTGCCGATAGCGGGAGAGCGTAGGTTCCGGGGTTTCGCAACGGCGATGACAGGAACACGGCGACGCAGGGGGCGGTCAGCACCGCGCACGTGATAATGATGATCGATCCTCGGCGCGCAAACCGCGACGAACCACAACGACGGCGCAAGACACCGACCCCCGCGTACGCCACCATGGCGCCTACGATCGTTCCCACGCCGGCGGCGGCTAGAATCGCGGGGGTGGCGCGGCGGACCATATCCAAGTCAGCCCAACCGACGACGACGCCCGATAGAACGATAAACGCCGCGCAGAGGAACGGTTCAGGCGGACGCGGCGCGACGCGACGACACGAAACCCATCGAACGCTCGCGAGGAACACCATGATTGGCGTCCAGAACAGTGTGTGAGTTAGCGCGACCTTTCCGAACGCCGCCAATAGCAGCAGGCCGAGCGCCCGGTCGTGTTCGAGATGTCGGGTGATGAGCGCGGCGGAGACCAGGCATTCGAGGACCGCCAGCGCGGCGCCGCCTACCAACGCGACGCCGACTCCCGCGAGCGCGTGCGCTCGAAACGATCGTCGCGGAAATGCTGCGCGTTCGTCGTTGGATATTGCGGGGGGTGGATTCAATCGCCTGCGGGCCGGTTTTCGTTAAGTGTCGTCATCGTCGTCTTCTTCATCGTCAATGCCGTACTTCCATGCATCGGCATCATCGGAATCGTCCATCTCACGCTCCATGAACCGGATCATCTTCTCCTGAAGGGGAGCGAGGCGCTCGTTCATGGCCGCCGTGGCTTGGCTTACTCGAGCCATCGCGTCGAGGCGAAGCAAGTGCCATTTGCGCAGGCAGTCCGGCTCTTTGATGGTGGAAAACGGGTCACACCGGAGAATGGCGGCACCATTCGGCGCTCGATCGAAAAACTCACAGTCCTTGCACTGAATCATGCGACCGCTCCGTTCTTGAACGCCGAGCGTCGAAAGTCGAGAGCCGAAAACGGACGGGGTATTGCACACCGTCGCCAGATGCGCGCGTCACGTTGCGCGTTTCGAGTTTCATCTTTCGACATCGCCGATGATCTCCCGAACGGCGGACAGGACGGACCGTTCCATCTCGCGATCCCGTCGACGATTCCGCCAGACGGTGTTCTGCGCTTCGGTCGTGCCCGCATCCCGGTCGATCGGCGTGTCGTACGGCTGGTCGTAGACCCCGTGTTCCCGGCGCAGCATCCGAACGGTGTCTGCCCGGTTCTCCTGAACACGGATCCGGCAGGAAAACTCGATTCCGTCACCATCGCGGCGCACGCGGAGTTCTGCCACTCGGCGAAACCGTCTGGGGACACCCAGCGGGGCACTCAACGGCCGAACGTCAGCCGGCTCGGGATCCCTATCATCCGCCGTTCGGCGCGATTCGCCGCGAATCACTCCGGTGGCGGCGTCGCGGTGACTGACGTGAAACCGTTCACCGAGTGCCTGCGCAGCCGCGTCGAAGGCGACCTGATAGGATACATCGGCGAGACGTTGACGCTGAAAGCTGACGGTATTGGCTTCTGGTTCCAGGCAACCCGAGAGGCATGTCACCGCCGGGATCCATATTGCCGTACAGACGATTCGCATGGGTTCGCCCTCGTGTGGGGAATTGGACTCGCCGCGTATTATCGCGCAAATAGACGCTGGATCAAGCGAATCACGAAGCCGGCGGTCGCACCGCGGGCGCGCCGGCGCCAGGCTGGTATGATCGGCAACGCATGAAACCGCACTGGAAACCGCTGATCAACATCATCGTGCCCGGCGCGGGCCTGATCGTGTTGCGTCGTGAGTGGTTGGGCCTGGCGGTGTCGCTGTTGTTCGGATTGCTCGCCCAGATCGGCGTCGGGGGGTTGTGGCTATTTCCAGCGGCCATCCCCCAGCGGGTCGCGGTGGCAGCTCTCGGGCTGGCTGGGCTGGTGTGGCTCGGCGCGCAGTGGCTGACGCTGCGTCGGATCAAGTCGGCCACGGGGCCCATCATCGAGCGGGAGATTCTGGTGCTCTGCCACCGCGCCGATGACGCGATCGCGTCCGGGCGTTTCGCGGAGGCTGACGATTTGCTGCTCGCCGCCCGTCAGATCAATGACGAGCACCCTGTGGTGAATCGGAAGTTGGCGGAATCAGCGGCGCGCGCCGGCAGACGCCGTGACGCGGTCCGCGCGTGGCGGCGGGTGAAGGCGCTCGCCGGCGATCCGGAGAGCCGGGCGCACGCCGATCGCCGGCTTCATGAACTCCGCGAGAGGTGCCCCTGAGCAGGGTCGATAGCCGCGCCGAAGGGGCATTTCGAGATGGGTTTGCATCCCGATTAAGCGATTTCCGACAGAAAAACACCGTTCGGTCGAATAAAAAATCGGGATGAACTCTCGGTCTTGAGCACCCGGCGTCCGAAAAGCGCAACATCGTCACGTCAGTGGTGGAAACCCGCCTGGGGGATGCCGATACTTGTGTGGGACTGGTGCCGCCCGCACCCCGCCGCTTGCTTGATGGTCCGGGAGACGGGTGATAAAATGCGGCAGGGTCCGTCGATAGTGCGCGGCCTGCCTTTTTTCAAGGAGGCGGGGGTGCTCGCATGCGGCCCCGTTCTGTCGTCCGCGTCGGGCGGTGTTGCAGTCATTACAGGGCCGATCGTGTCGCGGCCGGCATTTTCAACCCCGCGAGTGGGGGCTTAAGGAGTCAACCCGAAGATGTTTGAGCGTTTCACGGATCGGGCTCGCAAGGTCATGGCCCTTGCCAACCAGGAGGCCCAGCGCTTCAACCACGAATACATCGGTACCGAGCATGTCCTTCTCGGTCTGGTGAAGGAGGGGTCGGGCGTCGGCGCCAACGTGCTTAAGAACCTCGATGTGGACTTGCGCAAGGTTCGCCTGGAAGTCGAGAAACTGGTCAAGAGTGGTCCTGACATGGTCACCATGGGCAAGCTTCCCCAGACCCCTCGGGCGAAGAAAGTCATCGAATACGCGATCGAGGAAGCGCGCAACCTCAACCACAACTACGTCGGCACTGAGCACCTGCTACTGGGGCTGCTCCGCGAGCAGGACGGTGTCGCCGCTCAGGTTCTGATGAACCTCGGGCTGAAGCTCGAAGAGGTTCGCGAGGAGGTGCTCAATCTGCTGGGTGCCAGCGGTGACCTCGAAGAGGGCGAAGCCATGCCCTCCCCCGAGGGTAAGAAGGGCAAGAGCAAGACGCCCGCCCTGGATTCCTTCGGACGCGACCTGACCGAACTCGCCCGCGAGTCCAAACTCGACCCGGTCATCGGCCGGTCCCGTGAGATCGAGCGCGTCATCCAGATTCTCTGCCGCCGACAAAAGAACAACCCCGTCCTGCTCGGTGAAGCCGGCGTGGGCAAGACCGCGATCGTCGAGGGTCTCGCCGCCAAGATCGTCGGAAACGACATCCCTGAGCTTCTTGCCGACCGTCGCATCGTGGTGCTGGATCTGGCGATGATGGTGGCCGGGACCAAGTATCGTGGACAATTCGAAGAGCGCATTAAGTCGGTCATGAACGAGGTGCGTCGTGCTCGAAACGTGATACTGTTCATCGACGAGCTGCATACCCTCGTCGGCGCCGGCGGAGCGGAGGGCGCCATCGACGCGTCCAACGTGCTCAAACCCGCACTTAGCCGCGGTGAGATCCAATGCATCGGCGCCACCACGCTCGACGAGTATCGCAAGTACATCGAGAAAGACGGCGCCCTCGAACGACGATTCCAGCAGATCATCGTCGAACCGCCGAATCGCGAGGAGTCCGTCGAAATCCTCAAAGGCCTGCGCGATCGATACGAAGCCCATCACCGCGTACGCTACACCGATCAGGCGCTGGAACACTCCGTCGATCTGTCCAGCCGATACATCTCCGGGCGTGTTCAGCCCGACAAGTCGATCGACGTCATTGACGAAGCCGGTGCGCGTTTGCGTCTGAAGACCATGACCAAGCCCCCTTCGCTCACCAAGATCGAGGAGGACGTCACGCGGCTGCTCGGCGAAAAAGACGAAGCCGTCAAGAACGCCGACTACGA
>JAJDDS010000664.1 GCA_029260195.1 Phycisphaerae bacterium | reverse complement strand
ATCACCTTGGGAATCGGTGTCTTGTGGTCGTTTTTCGGTCTCTTCAGGTCGTTGTCAGGCATCAGCTCGTCTCCTTGGCCGGGACCGATAAACCCTAACATATACCGAACTTACGGACCGGAGTCAAGTAGAGAATCAGTTAAGCCTATTATCTGGGTCGAGATTGATCCCCAAACGCCCCATACCTACAGGCTTGAGTTGTTCGGAGAGGACTTGTACGTCTGGTACATCGATGGCCAGATGGCCGACTCCGGCGTTCCCCAAGGGGCGTTTCCGGATGAGTTCTCGTTCATTATCTGGCGCGCCAAGGCGTGGCATCTCGAAAACACGACGAAGTGGTCCTACATCCGCTACGGAAAACTCCCGGTCGCTTCGAGCGGAGACTTCGATTCGGACTCGACGGTGGAGCTCTTCGATTTCTTCTACTTCCGTGAGTGCGCCGGCCTTAGTGGTCCGAGTTTGGAAGCCGAACCGGGCTGCCGGTGGGCGGACATGGATTCTGACAGTGACGTGGACTTTCACGATTTCGGTCACTTTCAGCGAGTATTCACCGGTTCCGAATGACGCGAGCGCGCGGTTGGTGTAATGGGCGGAGCGCGAGGCGTACCTTGAAGCTGGGAGTCGCGCGTAGCGTCGGAACGTCCGACCAGGGGGTTGGACGCTACATTGGGCGCGAGGCCGGACCGGTTGCGTTGCGTTGCGTTGCGTTGCGTTGCTGAAGTGTGTCATGCCTCTCTTCCTATCACGTACACCATACGACACGAACGTCCGATAGTCGAGTAAGTAAATGAATAGATTTTGGGCCGGTGACAGTTTCTGTCACCCCCTATGCAGCCTACCCCAGTTGCCAACGTTGCCCAATCCGTACAGACAGAAGGGCGTCGAGCCTTGCCATTGACTGTGGGCGCAGTGAATGCAGTAAATGGTCCACGAGTGTCTGAATCACGAGCAAAGGACTGCCAGCCTAACAGTACAGTCAACAGAGCCGCGACCCGGAAGGCGACCGAGGAGGGAGCCTGAAGCGACCGCGGATTGGTAGCACCGGGCGGTACCGCTTCTTCACGGGCGCGGCTCTGAAAGAACGCCATCTGCGCGAGGCACTACACTAGTACCGGCATCGCACACGAAACGGGATACAGCCCGCACGGATTCGGTTATGGTTCGCGGTCAGATGAAACCGACGGGCTGGAAAAAATGGATCGCGCGGGGCATGGCCGCGTCTTCGCTGGTGTCGGTGACCGTGTTGGTCGTCGGGTGGCTTGCGTTCCAGCGCATCCCGTCCTGGTACGAACCACCAGCGGTCGAGGCGTCCGCGTTACCGCGCATCCGAGCCTCATTGCCGGACGCCTATCAGACCTTCACCGATCAGTTGGCGACCGGAGGCACATTCGAGTTCGAGCTGTCAGCCCGCACCGTAAACGAGTGGATCGCGGCGCGGGGAGAGTTGTGGCCCGACGCCCGAGACGCGCTGCCCGAAGGAATCCACGAGCCGGTCGTCGGTTTCGTGGACGACCGCGTGGTATTGGCGGCGCGGATTGAACGCGGGAGGTTACAGGCGATCGTCAGTGCGCATTTCGTGACAACGGTTGACGCGGACGAGTTGGCGATTCAGTTGGTGAGGCTAGCCACCGGATCGCTCCCGCTTCCGCTCGACTCGACCGTCGACGCCCTGGACGACCGGCTCGACGGCGTGATGGCTGATCGCGATGCGTGGCCGGACGCGATGCGCAGGATGTCGAACGCGACCGACCGATTGGATTCGGTGCGCACGCTGCGTGAGGGGCTGCGTTTCGAGAACCGCTTGTACTGGTCCAACGGCGAGCGCTATTTCCGCATCGTGGAGATCCGCGCGTGCGACGGCGTCTTGAAACTGACGGTCGAGACGCTGTGAATCGTTACACCGCTGTGAACGTCCAGTGAGATTGCGAGTCAGGGCTGGTCCGCAGGAGGCGAAAGTCCCCGTCGAGGCGACGCCCACACAATCGGACGGTCCAAGCGTCCTCGTCAGCCGCGAGCAGTTCATAGTCCCCGCGATCGACGCGCGTCACGACACCCCGTCCACCGCTGATCGGCCCTTCGTAGTCGAGGAATTGCTTGCGGTGATCCTTGATGAGGGTACATCCGATGGGGCAGGCGGCGCGGCTGATGGGTTCGGACCGCATCTGCCAAGTCTTGAGGTGGTCCTCGCGTTCGAGCATGAAATCCCAGTGCTCGCCCGTCGGTGCGAGATGGTGTAGAATCACGAAGCGCGACGGCGTCATGGGCGATGCGCTCGCCGATTCGTCCGGCGAGTCCAATTCCCATGATTCGCGTTCGGAATGCGAGGAGAAGCGATGCGACGCAAGATTCAGTACTCCACAGCCGCGGCGATTCTGACGATCCTAGCCGTCGTCGGGTGCGGACCCAATTTTCGGCATTTTCGAGCCGAAGGTCAAAGGGCAATGCTCGTTCAGAACTACGCGGTCGCCCGAGATCAGTTCGAGCGTGCCCATCGCCTGCGCCCCGAACACGCGGACAACCTCTTCGACCTGGGCTCCATCCACCTCCGGTACGCCAAACAACTCGCCGCCGACACCAACGACCCCGCCGCACAGCGCGAGTTGGATCGGGCGATCGAGTATTTCGCGCGGTCGGTTCAGGCTCATCCGGGGCAGCAGGCTGCGCTGGCCGCCAAGAATGAGGCGCTCGAGATGAAGGGGCTTTTTGACGAAGCGCTTCACCATGTCGAGTGGGCGTCGGCGTTCGTCGGCCCGCGGGCGCGCGAGCAGATCCACCTGGCACGCGAACACGAGGAACGCGGCGACTACGACGCCGCTCTGCTCCGGTATCGACAGGCCGTCGCGATGGAACGGGACAACGCGATGGCGCACGCCGAGTTGGGACGTTTTCTGAACCGCCACGGAAATGATCGGATGGCCATCGTCCACCTCCGCACAGCCTACACCTTGAACCCGCTCGAGCCCGGAATTTCGAAAATGCTGACCGATCTGGGCGAGCCGCTGCCGCGAACCGTCCAGTCGTCCACACCGTAACACCCATCGCATGTGCGGTATTGCGGGCATTGTGGATTTCAACGGTCGCTCGATCGAACGGGACACACTCGTCGGCGCCAATGCCACCATGCGGCATCGCGGTCCCGACGACAAGGGCGTCTGGATCCATCACGCCGAGGGGCAAAGCGTCGGGTTGGCTGCGACGCGGCTGGCGATTCTCGACACGGGCCCCGCCGGTCATCAACCCATGCTCGCCGAAGACGGGCGATACGCCATTGTCTTCAACGGCCTGATCTACAACTATCGAGACCTGCGCGACCAGCTTGCAGCGGAGGGCGTCGCGTCAGTGACACGCTGTGACACGGAAATTGCGCTGTGGTCGTGCATTCGTTGGGGGCCGGCGGCGTTGGATCGGTTCAACGGCATGTGGGCGATGGCGTTTTACGATCGCAAACGTCGGACGGGATTTCTCGCACGCGACCGATTCGGAATCAAGCCGCTGCTCTGGGCGGAACATGACGGGCGGCTGACATTCGCAAGCGAGATGCGCGCGATCCGCCGGATCGGCGGTTGGCCGGACGATCTCAACACCTCGGCGCTGACGCACTACCTGCGTTTCGGGTACGTCGCCCACCCGGATACGATTTACGCATCCGCGAGGCGGCTACCGCCCGCCACATATATGCCGTTCAGCCCCTCGTCGGTGGGCGATCCCGTGCGGTACTATACGCCGCCCGCGCGGGCGGCTGGGTCCGCACCGGTGGATCCGGCGGAGGCGGCATTTCGGATGCGGCGGGCGCTGTTTGAATCGGTCGCTCGCCGGCGCGCGGCGGACGTCCCCATCGGAGCGTTCCTCTCCGGAGGGTTGGATTCTTCCATCATCGTCGCCCATCTGGCGCAACTCTCCGGAGAACGGATCAAGACGTTTTCGGTCGGCTGGGCGGAGCGCGACGCCTACGACGAAACGAAGTATGCCCGGAGCGTGGCGCGCCGATTCGACACCGAGCACTATGAGCTGAAATGCCGGTCCGCGGACATCGTCGATCTCCTGCCGTCGATGCTGGATCACCTCGGCGAACCGTTTTTCGACAGTTCGATCCTGCCGACCGCGATCGTGTCGCATTTCGCCCGACAGCACGTCACCGTGGCGCTGTCCGGCGACGGCGGCGATGAACTGTTCGGCGGGTATTGGCGATACTTGGCGCACGGCGTGTTCGACCGGTATCGCCGCCTCCCACGTTGGCTGCGGACCGGCGTCATCGAACGAACGATCAGCCGATGCGGCGTGTCGAAATCGTCCGCCGTCGCCAACAGGGCGCGCCAGTTCCGAAAGCTACTGCGCAACGCGAGCGACGACCCCTTCCGGCGGCACATCGCCTGGTCCGAGATCATCGCACCGGAAGCCCGCGACCTGCTGCGATGCGATGAGCACAACGATCCGGTGCTCGACCGGTTGCTGCAAGTCACCGATGGGATGGACCCCGCCGACCCGATGAACCGCATCCTGGCGTTCGACACCCAATACAGCCTGCCGTGCGACATCCTCCACAAGGTCGATCTCGCGAGCATGTACCATTCGATCGAGGTTCGCATCCCGTTCCTAGATCCCGAAGTCGTCGAAGCCGCCACGGCGCTGCCTTCCGCGATGAAAGTCAACGGTGGCGACGGCAAAGCCATCCTTAAAGACGCCTACCGCACGCTGCTTCCCGAAGAGGTTCTGTCACGGACCAAAAAGGGGTTTGAAGTCCCGATCGGCGAGTTCCTCCGCAACGAGCTGCGGGAGATGTTCATGGACACCGTCACAAAACCGAGACTCGACTCCATCGGCATCGTCGAGTATTCCGCCGTCCAGCGAATCTACAACGAGCATCTCGACCGACGTGGCGAACACGCCGACCTCCTTTACGCCCTCCTAAGCCTCTGCTGGTGGCGCCGCAACCAACGCTAGCGCCGGCACCATCAAGGTCCTCCCGATTTCCGACCAACGAATGCGCGATCACCACCGCGTTCCCAACAGGGCCGCGACCGTCAGGGAGCGGACCAACAAGATATCGCGCGTACGAAGCAATCTGTGAACCGGACGTGACGCCGGACGCCGCGCGATTGCGATCGGACCGCGTCAATCGCCGCGCGTCCCCGCCCGTCAGTACTTCTCCGACGTCGCCAGATCGAATCCATCGTGCTTCGGATTCAATCGTCCCGTCCGATATTCCGCGCGACAGGCGTAGCAGGTAGTCAGCTTCCCCGTTACCCAATACAGCCCCAAGTCCACGACGATCGCACCCGCTAGAATCCCCCACGCGATCATCAGATTTGTCTGAAAGAACGCCACACTCGACAACCCCGCGATCACCACGACTGCCAACCCCAGCACCTGAGGAAAGTCCTTGCGAATGAACATCTCCCGCCCGCCGCACGCCGCGCATTGATCCGCCATCTGCTCGTCACGCATCGTATCCGTCACCGCCAGCGGCAGTGTCCGACCACACCGCGGACAGTCGATCGACGCGCCCGCCTCTTCCAGCGGTTCGTACTCAATGATCGCCACGCAACCGTCACCCGGACAATGAAATCGAATCTCCAAAACCCAACACTCCTCGACGAAAACACAACTACATCGGCAGTCCCAACTCGCTCAGAAGGTGCTGGCTACTCAACTCCCCGATGTACACGAACACT
>JAJDDS010000663.1 GCA_029260195.1 Phycisphaerae bacterium | reverse complement strand
AACAGAGCCGCGACCGTAAGGGAGCGGACATCCGGGGTTTCAGTCCCGAAATGCCGCGCGTCGCTCCCCGCGGACGTCCGTATGGTGCGACATTGCGCTGTACCGCTAGTCAATGCGCTCGTAACGGTAGTCAGACGGGTTGTGTCTCCGGTCGCGTTGCACCTGCGCCCGATGCTCCCGCGTCCGCTGGAAATAGGGACCGCCGCTGCTCGCACAGCCCGAGGACATCGCCCGCAAGCCGGCGAACAATCCAACCATCAATGTCATTATCGAAAAGCGCTTCATCTCAGCCCTCTCTTCTCGTGGAATGTGAGCCTGCCGTCCAGGTGTCTGCCGATGCTATGCCCCAAATCACCCTGGATCAACGCCGTCCCGAGCGGATCGACGCCACGCCAGTCACCGAACAATCGATCATTGTTCACAAGATCGAAGAACGCCTCGCTTGCGTCTGCGCCGCCGCCGGTGCACACACCGTCCGGTGAATCCTTCTGCGCTCCAGCCTGCGCCCCCAGCATTCCCACGAGCATCGCCAACACACAGGCATTCATTCTCATGGCGTTTCTCCACTCACGGCGGGACGGCTCGACGCACGAAGCGTCGAGCGACAAACGCACCGGGCGACCATGACTGAGTCAGCGCCGCTCGCCGACGCGCGACCGCATGGCGAACGAGTCGTCACACCTCGCCCAATACCGTTCTGTGCGATATCGGACGGCCACAACGGTTTCCAGCACTTCAGCTCCCACCTGCCGCTCTGCCAGGCACCCGAAAACCGAGAAATGGGCGTATTCTACGCCTCGCCCACCGACGCCCGCCCATGGGGACCGGTGGATTGAGTCCCACACCTTCGCAACCGCTCCTTGCGATCGCGATGCGCCCGATACCGATCCCGGTGGTGCGCGCGACGAACCACTCCCCGCCGTCTGGGCCTTTCGTCAGGGTTTGCTACTCACGGGAAGCCGAGTTTTGATCTGCTGGAAGATCGCCCGAGTCGCGGTCGATTTGTTCAGCGTGTAGAAGTGAATGCCCGCGACGCCTTGATCGATCAGGGCATCGCACTGCCGCGCGGCGTGGTAGCTGCCCACATGGCGGACAGCCTCCGGATCGTCTTCCACCGCTTCGATCTTCTCGAGCAGCGTCTGCGGGATCTTCGCGCCACACATCTGCGTGAATCGCTTCACCTGCTTAACACTCTGAATCGGCATGATGCCGGCGATGACGGGCACGTCGATCCCGGCTGCGCGGGCACCATCAAGAAACGCGAAGAAGTCGTCGTTGTCGAAAAAGAGCTGCGTAATGAGAAAATCCACACCCGCATCGACTTTGCGCTTGAGGTGGGTCATGTCCGTTTTCGCATCGAGTGCCTCGGGGTGACACTCCGGGTAGCATGCCGCTCCGACGCAGAAGTCGTATCGATCGCGAATGAATGACACCAACTCGTCCGCGTGCGAGAATCCGCCCTCGGTTGCGACGAATTCCTCCGACCCGGCCGGCGGATCACCCCGCAGCGCCAAAACGTTTTCCAGTCCGTTCGCTTTCAACGTATCAAGAACGCCGATGATCTCCTCCTTGTCGGCACCCACGCACGTGAGGTGGGCCATCGCTTCGATCCCGATGTCGTTCTTGATGCGCTGCACCAGATCGACCGTCTTGCGTCGCGTCCCCCCGCCAGCCCCGTACGTCACCGACACATACGTCGGCTCCAACGGTTTGAGGGACTCGACCGTCTTGTACAGATCCCAGAACCCGATTTCGCTTTTCGGAGGAAAGAACTCGAAGCTCAGCGCGGGGTGATGATCGTCGAGAATGTCGCGGATGCGCATGACTGGATCTTGGCTCCGTTACGGCGGGACCGCTCGGCGGTTGACGCGTCAGGATCACCGACATCGGTGGGCGAGTATCGCCGTTTGCGGATCAGCCGCCGCCCGCCCACTCCCACCTCTATCGACCGTCAGCCCTCGAGGTCTTGACCGATGGGACCCCAAGCGATCCGGCCCGGTTCCCTGATTCTAGGGCCCACACGACGCGAGGGCGAGGGAATTCACACCCCAGGATGCCCGTTTCGCCGACAACCCGGTCCGATCGATGGGCGCGCCAGGATTCGAACCTGGGAAGACGTACGTCAACGGGTTTACAGCCCGACCCCTTTGGCCACTTGGGTACACGCCCTGATGTCAGACCCCGAGGACCCCGGACCGGTGCCCTCCAATCAGGAGCCAATCCCAGATTCTACCCGCCTTCCGCCCCCGAGCAACCCCGAGCGCCCCGCTCACGCCCCACGATTCCGCGTACCGCATTTTCGGCTTGACACCCCACCGAAGCCCCGCTAGTATCCCGTCAGCCTACCTTTGGGGGCACCAGAAAGAGAGTTTGATCACAGCCAGGCATTGATGGCTTTGGCAGATGCCCCGCGCGTTTGACACATCCCGCCTGTAGATACATCAGAGAGTAGTTTTTGCATGAGATTTGAAGACCTGCGGCTGAACAAGCCGCTTTTGGACGCCGTGCATCAAGCCGGCTACGCAACCCCCACGCCTATCCAGGCCAAAGTGATCCCGTTGATCCTCGACGGACAGGAGGTTCTCGCGTGTGCTCAGACCGGCACGGGCAAGACCGCCGCGTTCGCGCTGCCCATCATCCAGCGTCTCGGCACGGGCCAGTCGCCCTCACGCAGGGACGGTGGCCGTCCGCGGACCCGACACATTCGCACGCTCGTGCTCGCCCCGACCCGTGAGCTGGCCCAGCAGATTTCCGATAGCTTCTCAACATACGGACGCTTCAGCGGATTGAAGCACACAGTCGTGTTCGGCGGGATCAACAAGAGCCCGCAGGTTCGCGCCATCCGGGCTGGCGTCGATATCCTGGTAGCCACGCCGGGGCGCCTTTTGGACCACATGGCCGACGGCGTCATCAGGCTCGATTCTGTCGAGATTCTGGTGCTGGATGAAGCCGATCGTATGTTGGACATGGGCTTTCTCCCGGACATTCGAAGGGTCTTGAAGAAGCTCCCCGCCCGCCGGCAGAATCTGCTACTGTCCGCCACCATGCCGGAGCCCATTCGAGAGCTCGCGAACGACATCTTGAAGAATCCGGTGTCGGTAGAGGTCGCACGGGTGTCAGCTCCGGCTGAAAGAGTCGGGCACTGGTCATACCATGTTGAGAAGTCCGGGAAGCCGTCGCTCCTATGCACTGTTCTGGAGCACACGCCGTATTCGAGGGCCTTGGTATTCACACGCACCAAGCATGGCGCGGACAAGGTCGTCCGCCATCTTGACCGCGCAGGAGTCTCCGCCGTCGCGATTCACGGAAACAAAACTCAGAACGCCCGTACCCGCGCGCTCGCCGCATTCCGATCGGGCAAGACAGGCGTGCTGGTAGCCACCGACATCGCCGCCCGTGGGCTGGACATTGATGACATCTCTCACGTCATCAACTATGACCTGACCACCGAACCGGAGACCTACGTCCACCGCATCGGAAGAACCGGTCGCGCTGGAGCAACCGGGACAGCGCTCTCCTTCGTCAGCAGCGAAGACCACGGCAACCTCCGCGCCATCGAACGCTTGCTCCGCACGCCGCTGCAACCGGCGGGCGATCTCCCAGGGTACGTCGCCCCGAAGGTGACCGTGCGACCCCACGACGCCCCCCGAAACGCCCCGCGCAACAACGGAACCACTGGCAATCGCAAACCTCGGTTCGCTCCCAAGACCGGAGCCCGCGGACCCGGTCGCCCGCGCCGAACGCGACGCGGCCCCCGCACGGCAGCGGCTACGCGATAACCGACACGCTCCCCTGGCGCGCCACACGAACAATGTAGCGCCACTCCACGCGGGTGGCGAACTACCGCGCAAACGCGCCCTCCCGTTTAGCGGCGACCCGAACCGGAGCGCGCTTCCCGCGGCGCCACACCATGCATCGTGCGTCAGAGGATGCACACCACGCGGTTGGTCGGCGGCCACCTCCGTGACGGTTCGGGTCGCCTCCTCCGCTAATCCGTGTTGTTCAGCGACGGGCCGGTGAATCTATTGGTCGATCGCGTCGATCTGACGCTCGATGGGGGTCTAGTCTGTGGGCGTCTTGGCGGCGGCGATCCGCATTGTCTCCGTCTCGAGTGACCGGTGTCAACGCGTCACGAGCGTGCTAGCAGGAACATCACCGCAGCCGCCGTTACGGTCCCGGCGTGCAGCAGATACGGTGCGTGCCAAGAGTTGCACCGGTACGCCAGCGCAGCCAAGAAGACGCCCCCGGGGAACGCAAGCAGAAACTCGCGCCCTGCCTTGCCCCAGTGAACGAGTCCGAACAGCGCACCCGAAAGAAACATCGCGCCGAGACACCCGTCGGGGATCCCCAGCCACCGCGTCGCGCGCTGCAATCCGCGAGTCGATCCCGTCGGCTGAGCAACCCCGAACCACTGGGCGATCCGCCGCCACCCCGGCCGCGCGTCTTGGACAAGCGCTGGTGGATCGGGCCATCGGCCATCAACTCGGAACGCAGCCAGCATGACGCCCTCGAAGAAAAAATGCTCGCAGAACAGCACGCCCACATAGTACGTGAGTACCGTTGCCGCACCGGCTTCGACGTACTGGCGGTAGTACGGGGCAAACGCGGGGCTTCGCACCATCCAAAACAGAAACGGCAGCGAGACAACGACGCCGCAACCCACGATACGGAACAGAAGTCGGTTCGGCTTCCGCCAGCCTGTGTCGAGCGGACGGCTTCGACGAAACAACAGGCAGCCGGTCCCCGGCAGCACCAACGACAGCAGCACGTAATACGCGCCGACGCGCAGGAATTGCGGCCGTGCATCAATGCCGACTACGCTTAGTACGTGGCCGATGACGTTGTGGACCCACAGTTGTGGGCCGCGCCAGAGCGATCGAAGCTCGGGATCAAGCCACTTCGGTGGGACGACAATGAACCAGAGCACGTAGATTGGAATGCAAACACGAGCAGCCCACATCAGCGAGCTGCGCGAGGGGCGTCGGGCTGGCTGTGAGGCGCGGCGCTCCCGGTCGTGGAAGTCCGGTACTCGGCGAGACTTGGTTCGGTGTTTCATGTGCACGAACGAGAAGGGTAAGCGTCGGCGACCGACCGCAACCCTGCCCTCCCACAAAATCGCGCGTTCGGCATGGGCCAACGGCTACGCGACTTGGCGACCGCCGGTTTCGCATGGTATCTTAACGAAGTCGGAGGCGGACTTGCTCGGGCGGGGGGATGTCCGGCTTCGTTTGGCAAACAGAAAAAGGGCCACGGAAGCGACCCTTGGAACGGTAGAATTGGATTTCCGAAAAGCGAACGATCAGTTCAGGCGGCGTCTGCACAAACCAACGAGGCCGAAGCCCATAACACCGAGCATCGCGGCTCCGGGCACTGGAACCGGTCTGATGGATTCGACCAGGACGACGAGGTCGGAGAAGTCGCCCGCGTTCGCTCCGGTAAGTGAGGTGTCGAACGCGAGGAGGTACTCATTGGTTCCGAACACGCCGGACGAAAAGGGTGGAAGCTGCAGGTGCGTCTGC
>JAJDDS010000662.1 GCA_029260195.1 Phycisphaerae bacterium | reverse complement strand
ACAAACCGGCGTGATCTTGTTCCGTCAACCCAGAATCACCCGCACGCGGCGCACCGCAAGCCCAAAAACGCCAGAAGTTTTTACGAGGGAATCAAGATTACGTTCGGACCTTGGTTTTTCGCCATCAGCGCAGGGCTGATTGGCGCGTGTTGGTTCCCATTTTTTCCAGATATCGGGTACCATCATTCCTGAGAGTAGACGCGTTTGGCGCAGGGAGTTCAAGATTCATGGTCACCAGCGCGGAGAACATGTTCAGCAGCATCGTGGTGGGTGTGGGCGGTTCGGAGTCATCATTCTCCGCGCTTCGGTACGCGTTCGATTTGGCCGATTCCGTTCAAGGTCATGTTGAAGTCATCATCGTGGAGGAAATGATTCCACCCAACGTACTCGCGGTAAGCAGCGGTGCTGCGTTCGCAGGATTCGTCGAGCAGGCTCAAGCCGCCGCTAGCTTGCTTGCCGAACAGACTGAGAGAACTGTGCGGGCCATCGCGCGGAAGCGTGATTCGGACTTCGACGTACTCATGGAACAGGGTCGTGTCGCAGAGTGCCTAGCCACGGCCAGCGAGTCTGCCACGCTCGTTTGCCTTGGAAAGCACGGCCACGGAGAGTCGCACGGCGGCTTGCTGGGTTCCAACGCAGAGAAGTTGGTGAGGCGCATACGTTCCCCTGTGTTCATATCGCCTGCGGAGCACGGGCATATAGAAGAGATCATCGTTGCGTACGCGGCAAAGGAACCGGGCAGTATGAACCTACGAATTGGGCAACGACTCCAGCGCAGCCTCAAGTGTCCGCTCGTCGTCTTCACGGCACAGAAGAGCGAGGCCGCATGCAAAGAGATCCTCGAAGCAGCCCGCGGTGAGCTTGGAGACGAGCGCGCGGATACCAGATTCGAGAGCAACGTCGGAAACGCCGCAAAAGCGATCGTCCGCCGCACGTCGAGTCGATCGCTGCTTGTCATGGGAGCCTACGGACGATCCCGCTTGTACCACATGATTCTGGGAAGCGTTACCGAGGAGGTTATCCGGACAGCGCGAGGTCCGGTCATGCTCACGAGAAAGCTGCTATCAGCATGACTCGATTTCGCCTGCTGGCGCGCCTCCCGCGCATCGCAGTGACGAGTGAGCCGCGTCGGACAGAAGACATGCGACGTCGTGCCACGGCTTAAGTAGCTTGCGCAGGATCTGCATCCCTCCCCAGTGACGATTGGTTTTCGGTCGGAAAAGCGGCCCTTATCGAGCGCACGTGAATATCCCTTTGTGGAAACGCGATTTCGATGCCGGCCTGCCGATTATCACAGATACCACCCACTGCGGAAGCGGCGGACGCCAGCAACGCTTGTTACCGAGGTGCCCCCTACGGGGTACGGGGGACCCTGCCAAAGAGCGTCGCCGTGTCGTGCCCGGTGAAACCGGTTGAGAGCTTGAGCAGTGTGTCGATTTCGCGATCGGCTGGCTCGGTGACCAGGGGAACGGGCAGTTTGCTGCGACCGGGGCGGGTGTGCAGGGTCGCGGGGATGTGGCGATGTCGCATGGCGAGCAGCCCCGCGGACAACTCGATCAACGCGCTGGCAGCCAGCGTGTGACCGACGTGCGGTTTGAAGACGGCGGCGACAGCGCGGGTGTGCTGGCAGTTGAACGTCTTTCCGATGCAGGCGGCTTCGTATCCGTCGGAAATGGTCGTCGCGGCGCCGTGGGGGACGATCAGATCGACGTCGTCCGCAGACGTGTGGCAGGTATCGAGGCAGCGGGAGATGACGCCGTGCAACCGTTCGGCTCGTACGTCGGGGATGGTCTGCTTCCAGCCCTGCTGAGCGAACGCGCCGCCGAGATACTCAGCATAGGGCGTGACACCGCGTCGCTCCGCGGATGTGGCGGATTCGAGGACCATCGCGGCTGCCCCCTCGCCGACGTGGAAGCCAACCGATTCGTGGTCGAACGGACGCATCGTGCCATCCGTCGAGTATAGCCCCAACTTGCGGAACCACTCGATGCGAACGCCGGTGTCGAAGGCCTCGCCGCCGGCGACGATCATGACGTCGGTCTCACCCGCGCGGATGCGCTGGGCTGCCACCTCGATCGCATACGCACCGGACGCGCAGGCGTTGTGAACGCTGGTCGAAAACCCGTGGAACCCAAAGGCCTTGCCCATCGCGTGGACGTAGATGAACGCCTGCGAGTTGTAGAAAAACGGTGACAGAATCTCGTACAACGGAGGCGGCCCGTCCGTGCTTTGCGGCATCATCGCGCAGGTCTCGAACATCGTCGCCACCGCGCGCTCCATCCCGGGGGCTTCGAACGCCTGGATGAGTCCAATCCGATTGTCCTCGCGGTCGTGTTCGAGCTTGGCGTCCTCGAGGGCCAGATCGACGGCGGCCAAGGCGTACGCCAAGTCTCGGTAGCCGGTGTAGTCGTGGCGTTCGAGGAATTCGTGGTGCGGTTTGATGGTGGGAAGCGCCGGAGGCATGGAGGCGATGTGGAATTCCTCCTCGCGTCCCAGGTCGACGTAGAGCTGTCGCGGGAGGACGGTGGATCGCCCCTCGGTCAGTCCGCGCCAGAAGGCGTCCTTACCGACGCCGATCGACGTGACCGGACCCACGCCGGTGATCACGACTTTGTTGTTCGTTTCGGTGCTCATCGCGATAGTGTCGGTTCCTGTCACTCTCCGGTTCACGCAGCCGTCAGCACCACGCTGCTGTTGTATCCGCCGAATCCGGCGGAGTTGTTCAAACAAGCCCGGACGCTCGTCTCACGCACGGCGTCGCGCAGCGGATCCATACCGCACGGCTCGAGCGGTTCCTGAAGATGCCAAGTCGGGATCAACGCCTGATGCTCGAGCATCAGCACGCAGGCGGCTGCCTCCATCACGCCCGCTGCCCCCATCGGATGTCCGGTGAGTGCCTTGGTTGAACTGAACGGCGTGCCCGGTTTGAGGCACTTGTCCATGACCTTGGCTTCGATCATGTCGTTCTGCGGCGTGCCGGTTCCGTGTGCGTTGACGTAGTCGATGTCGGCGGGCGTCATGCCGGCATTGGCCAGCGCGGCGTTGATAGCCCGAGACAGTCCGTCGCCCTCCGGGTCGGGTCGCGTGGGGTGGTAGCTTTCGGAGGTCATCGCGCCGCCGGCAATCCGAGCGCGGACGCGGGCACCGCGGGCGGCTGCTTGGGAGGCACGCTCGAGGATGAACACGGTCGCGCCCTCTGCGACGAACAGGCCGTCGCGGTTCTTGTCGAACGGTCGACATTCCTCCGCCGCCATCAGTCGCAACCGCATGAATCCGATGAACGCCAAGCTGCTGAACCCGTCAGATCCGCCGGCAATGGCGATGTCACAGTCCCCGTTGGCGACTGACTGCCGCGCCAGGGTGAGCGCCATGTTCCCGGCCGCGCAGGCGCCGTAGAGGTCGGTCGCGTGGCCGATGACGCCGCAATCACGTTGAACGGCGCGGGCGATGCAGCCGGGCTGCCCCGATACGATCCGTCGGGTGTGCTCCTGATCCAACCACTGGTCCGCGTCCGCGTCGAGACGATTCTCGATGAACTCGGTCTCGCCCATGGTGGTTCCGATGGTGATCGAGACGCGGGCGTCAGGGAGCAGTTTCGGCCCGAGGTTTGCGTCGCCGATCGCCTGCCGGGCAGCCATCACCGCCAGATTGGACGCCCGTCCACCCGGAATGGACGCGTCGACGGGATCGCTGATAGTGCATGCGGTGTGGCGGATGAGTTTGGAAGTGTCGATCGATGTCACCGGCTTGACGCCACTGCGACCGGCGCAGAGATTGTCCCAGAATGATGCAGTGTCGCACCCGATAGGTGACAGCACCCCGAGCCCGGTGATGACAACATCGTCAGCCAATTGATTCACTCCTGGTCGGTGGAAGCCAAATCCGCGAGTCGGCGAGCACGAGATCAGCCACACGCTACGGCGTTCGTCTACGCAGCCGCCAGCCGTTCAGCCATCATTTCAAAAATATCGTTCAGCGATCCGACGCGCTGGACGACGTCCTCGGGCAGTTCCTGCTGGATGATCGACTCGATGGTAGCTAACAAATGGACGGCGTCGAGGGAATCAATTCCCAACTCGGGCAGCGGTATGGTGACGTCGACCGAGTCCGGCGTCGTCTGCAGTGTCTCCGCCACCCATTCGAGGATTTCTTTTCTGGCTGCTTCAAGATTGACCATGCTTTTCCCCTTCCGTTCTATGCGGTCGCCGACGTTGTATCGCGCCGGACTGAACCCACCACTTTCCGTCTCACAAACGGGTATTCGATTGTCCCCAGTAGCTCCTGGTTGAGCATTTCTCGCCAACGACGGTAACCGTCTACTCCGCCGTCGGAACGTACGTCAGCTTCGATCGCGTCGCAGCGCTGAATCGAGAATCGTATCGCATCAGCCCGGTCCGCGTCGAGCCGGTCGAGCGAACGAGCGAAAAGACCGGGCTCGTTGATCGAGCGGGCCTTGTACGCGAAGCACATGCCCACGTGCGTGTCGTCCCGCATTGCCGTCGGCATCTGGTCGAGAACGGCGAAACCGCGCTCGGGCTCATCGATCGTCGTGAACACCACCGCCAACCCGACACCGGACGCCACATCCGCCGCGTGGTCGTCGCACGCCAGGACGTCTTCGATAAGCCGCTCAGCGTCGCCCATGAAACGAAACCACAGGCTGCGTCCGAGCCCTTGGTACGCAACCGCGCGGGCGCCACCGCCGAGTCCGGCGAAACGCTCGCACATGTTTGTTACCGCGTAATCGAAGAAACCGAACTTGAACCCGTACCCGTCCCAGCACAGCATCCCGTGCAGCGGGTCCAGGTCCGCGACGAGTTTTTCAATGTGATTCGGCGTGTGGTCGCGCATGGCCGACCAGAATCCGAGGCCAACGTAGTGTAGGTAGCGAAATTGGGGGCGGCGCAGGGGGAGGGCGCGTTCGAAATCAGCTGGCGTGAACCGTCCGAGTCTTCGCAACGAGTACCCCATGGCTGCTCCTTCCTCGACGAACGGCTGGTACGGCACCCGCAACTCGTCGTCGCACCGCCCGAAGAGCACGGTCGCCCCCGACTCACGAGCTTCCTTGGC
>JAJDDS010000661.1 GCA_029260195.1 Phycisphaerae bacterium | reverse complement strand
CCGGCCCCGGGCGCTACAAGCTGGAGATGGTCGCCCGCAAGAACGGCAAGGAAATCTCGCGCGCGAACATGGAATCCCTCACGCACGACTTCACCAAGATGATCGAGCGGGCGTCGCGCGACGTAACCCTCTACGTCGGAGACGTCATCGGAAGCGGCACCGTCGGCACGGGCTGCATTCTCGAACTAGGCCCCGACACCACCGACGGCTGGCTCGAACCCGGCGACACCATCGAGCTCGAAATCGAACGCCTCGGCGTCCTCACGACACCGATTACGTAGTGAGTCTGTCGACCCGATTTGATGCATGGGTGCTTCCGATCTACCATGTGTCAAGGAGAATTAATCGCGACCTGATGCGCTTCGTGATCGTCAAACTGCGTGCCCATGGAATACTCATGTTCCAATTGTAAGGCAGCCTTCGCTGTGCCGCCTGAAAATGGTCGGCCAGAAGCTCTTCTGCCCGCGGTGCGGACAGCCAACGGTTGCACCCAGGTGTGGCGAAATCACGCCGGTTCAGGCGACGTCGCTTGACTGCACTATTCGCTACGCTGGTTTTTGGATTCGGTTCGTCGCGGCCCTCGTGGATACCGCGGTCCTGCTCATCCCATCCGTGGTTGCCAATCTCGTCGTCCCTGTCGTTGGTGGTCTGGCCGCCTGGATCATATACAAAAGCCTCTGCATCGCGAATTGGGACGGCCAGACCGTTGGGAAGAAGGCATGCGGAATCAAAGTGGTCGACCGCACATGGGCAGATGTTCGATAGGGCAAGCGTTCCGGCGCACTTTCGCGGAAATCCTGAGTACCGTGATACTGCTGATCGGCTACCTTATGGTCGCGTTTGACGAGAGAAAACAAGCTCTGCACGACAAGATGGCTGAGACACTGCACATCTACACTTGAGAGCATATGCGTAGGGACCCAGCATGGTATCAAGCATGCTCCTCAGACAACGCAGACGAGAGATCGTCGAGATCGCCGCAAAGCACGGGGCACACAATCTGCGGGTCTTCGGATCGGTAGCGCGCGGTGAGGAATCTCCCGACAGCGACATTGACCTGCTCGTCGACATGGAGCCGGGACGTTCGCTGCTCGACCTGGCGGGGTTTAACGCCGACCTGCGCGATCTCCTCGGCCGACCGGTGGACATTGTGACCGAAGCGTCGCTCTACTGGTTGATCCGGCGGCGCATTCTCAAGGAGGCGCAGCCGCTGTGACCAAGGACACGCGCGTCTATCTCGCCCACATTCTGGAGCGCATCGACCGAGTCCTGCGTTACACCGCCGGTGGATACGATGAGTTTTCCAAAGACACGCTGATTCAGGACGCGGTCGTGCGAAACCTCGAAGTCATGGGCGAAGCCGCCAAGCGAATTCCGGACGACTATCGCCAACACCATCCCTCGATTCCGTGGAGGAGCATTGCCGCGTTGCGGGACGTGCTGATCCACCAGTACGAAGGTGTGAGCCTGCCCGAAGTCTGGGGCGTCGTCGAAGACCATCTTCCCAAACTCCGGTCGTCCATCGCGGATTTGTTGCCTCCACTGGATGAACTCGAACGCGAAATCTCAGGGGGCGGCGAGCCGTAGCGAAGTACTCATCGGCGCGGTAGAGTAACTCCATAGGATCGGTCACGCACGACAATCAGGCGGCTGTCGGACGAGCGGAATGACGACTTCGTCCCCGGCGCCATGGCGGATCGTATCGCTTTGGTGTGGCCGCTGACCAGAGAGGTCGTATCCCTCAGCAAGCGTTACGATGCGGATCAACCGATGCAACGGCACATCACAAGGCTCATTCGGCGACGACGCCAGGACACCTGACGTCGGCAACCGTGCGATGAGTGGGTCGCTTGGGTGGGCACTAAGAACACCGGATTCGGACATCCCCGTATGAAGCCGTTTGACACGTATACCACGCTGGTCACCGCCGAGCGCGAGAAGCGGGCGAACTTCCACACCATGCTGAGTTGCGTCATGCCGCGCCCGATCGCATTCGTGTCGACCATCTCAGCCGACGGGGTGAACAACCTGGCGCCGTACTCGTTTTTCAACGGTGTCGGCTCGAACCCGCCCGCGATCATCTTCTCACCCTGCACGCGGGCGGACGGAACCGACAAGGACACCGTCATCAACCTGCGAGCCGTCCCCGAGATGGTCGTCAACGTCGTGCCATACGACGTCCGCGACGCCATGAACCAAGCCTCCGCCCAGTACGCACCCGAAGTCGACGAGTTCGACGCGGCTGGGCTAACGCCGGTCGCCAGCCGGTTCGTCAAGCCGCCGCGCATCGGTGAATGCCCGGTCCAGCTCGAATGCAAACTTGTCCAAATCGTCAAGGTCGGCGACGGCCCGCTGTCCGCCAACATCTGCATCGGTGAGATCATCTGCTTCCACGTGGCTGACGGTTTCCTACTGGAGAACGAAACGGTCGACATCGCGAAGATCGACCTCATTGCCCGCGCCGGCGGCGACTGGTACACGCGCATCACCGACCGGTTCGAGCTATCCAAACCCGCCGCTCCGTAGTTGGCGCCGTGCGCTCGCTGGCGTTCGATTGGCGAAGCGCTATACTTGCGGAGTAGACGCTGTAGCGCCACCCCTCGTGAGTGGCGCATCCCGTAGGGGGTGTTTCGCCATGCGACGCCACCCACGTGGGGTGGCGCTACAATTGGAACGTGATGGCGGCGCCGGTTGCTCAAGTGACGCGGGCATGTATCTCGCACAGAACGATAGGAGGGCGTAAAGAGTCGATGTTCGATCCCCTCGACCTCCTCATGTTCTCCCGCAGCTCCTACTACCTCCTGGGTGTCTTCGTGGTCGCTTTCGTGATCTTCACCACCGCCGCCAAACGCCCCAGCCCACGCTGCCCGCGATGTCGCGAGATCAACCGGCCGATGGCGTGCTACTGCGCCCACTGCGGCCAATCCCTCGGTAAATCGTGATCCGCCGACCCTTCGTCACGCACGGTCCGGAACCGCTGCCCACGCCTCGCGAGCGGCAAGCCATTCGCCGCCGTTTGCTCGGTTGGTACGATCGCAATGCCCGCGATTTGCCATGGCGACGTCGCGCCGACGACCCGTACGCACAGTGGGTGGCTGAGATCATGCTTCAGCAGACGCAGGTCGACACGGTCATTCCCTATTACGATCGTTTCCTGGCCCGCTTCCCCGACGTGAACAAACTCGCCCGCGCCACCAACGACCAACTCATGCGCCAGTGGGAGGGCTTGGGTTACTACCGCCGCGCCGCCAACCTGCACCGCGCCGCCAAGCTGATCGCAGCTGCCGGCGGACAGGTGCCGGCCTCAGCCGAGTCCCTGCTCGCCTTGCCCGGCGTCGGACGTTACACCGCGGGCGCCATCGCATCGATCGCCTACGACGAACGTGCAGCCGCCGTCGACGGCAACGTAGCTCGCGTGTTGTCGCGACTGTTCAATATCACTGCGGAAGTGTCATCACCTGATACTCAGCGCCGCCTCTGGGCCGTGGCCGAATCATTGCTCCCCGCAAAGCGTTGTGGCGACTTCAATCAGGCATGGATGGACCTCGGCGCCACCGTCTGCACGCCAGTCGGACCACGATGCGAGCGATGCCCCCTGGCGTCCGTCTGCCTAGCCCATCAGCACGGCGACCCGGCCTCACTCCCCAGAAAGACGCCCGCCCGCGACGTCCTCGAAATCCACCACGTCGTGGCGGTCATTGGGCACAAGGACACCTACTTGCTCAACCGCCGCCCGCCCGGTGGGCTGTGGGGTAACCTGTGGGAGTTCCCCAACCGGCCGATCGCGCGCCCCAGGGATCGCTTGGCCGGTTTACGAAGCATGCTGTCCGAATTGGGAATGCCAACCCGTGACACTGTTCGCGACGCGGGGACCCTCGATCATCGCCTGACCCATCGGCTAATGCACTTTCATACGCACGTGATCGATGCTGCCCAGCCGCGCCGAGCGACCGCGAAACCCGCCGGCGTGCGATGGGTGAAATCCGCACAAATCGAGGAGTTCCCCATGTCGACGGCCTGCCGAAAGATCCTCGCGATCGCTCGTCGGTGACCGTGCGGTATCTGTCGGTCAGCCGGGACCTCGCGAGGTGACGGTCGCGTCGAGGCGTGCGATCTCAGCGTCCATCTCACGCATCTGACGCGCGGTGTCGACGTTTCGATCGCGCTCCGCCAGCGCTCTGCGGGCAGCCTCCAGACGGGCGCGCCGCCTGTCGATGTCAGCCTGCGTAACGCTCGCGCCGAGGGCGACGTCTCGCTGGTCCTGGAGCGTCTGGTTGTGTTTCATCTGCCAATCGTTGGCCGTTCGCGTCATCCGGTCCTCGTGGTCGATGCGGCGATTGTGATCGTCGATCCCCCCGGATGTCGCGCCGGCGACCAGGCCGATGCCCGTACCCCACAACGTTCCTTCGGTGTCGCGCCCGATCGCCTGCCCCGCGATAGCGCCTCCGCCCGCGCCAATGGCTGAGTGCGTCACCCGCGAGTCATTCAATAGCCCGTCGATGGCCCGTTTCTGCTCCCAGGACTCATACATGATCCCGCCGGGAGCGTACGGGTTGTTTTGCGTGTACTGCATCGGCGTTACCTGATGCGAGGCGCAGCCGCTACCCGCGACCACGAGCGGCGCGACCAAGACAGCCGCCGTCCATACGGGAAGTTGATAGATCATTGTCTGTCCTTTCAGTGTTGACCGTTGCCCGGTCGATTCCTGCCCATCACGTCCTCATGCGCCGACGCGTAGCGCAGCCCACGCCAAAAACGCCCAGCCTACCATCATGGCCAGTCCCCCGACGGGCGTAATCATACCCAACTTGTCGATTCCCGTAATCGCCAGCGCGTATAAGCTACCGCAGAAGATCACGATCCCCACCAGAAAACTCCACCCGCTCGCGTTCACTATCGACGTCGCGCCTCGGCTGGCCAGCCACGCCACTGCCAGGAGCGCCAGTGCATGGTACATGTGATACCGCGCAGCCGTCTCGAACACCTCCAAATGACGAGCCGACAGCTTGTCCTTCAACCCATGCGCACCGAACGCGCCCGCCGCCACGCTGACCAGTCCGTTCACCGCACCGATTGCACACCACATGTTCCAACTCATGGCAGCTCGCTCCCATTCCGCAGATCCCGCGCTTCGGACGCCTCGACATCGACGAACCCGTCGCTCGACGCGTGGTTGATCCCGTTGTTGACGGTCATACCCTGGTGCGTCACGACGATGTTCGCGCGGAAATGGTCCCCCACTTTCCGCTTGATCCAACTCCGTATCGGCGGGACCAGCAGCGAGAACCCGATCGCATCCGTCACCAGCCCCGGTGTAATGAGCACCACGCCAGCCACCAGAATCAGCAACGCGTCTACGATCTCCGTCCCCGGCATGCGACCGGCAGCCAGGTCTTGCTGCACGCGAACCCAGGTCCGCAGTCCCTGACGCCGCGCCAGCGCAGCCCCCACGACACCGGTCACGATGACCAGCAGGATCGTCGGCCCCAACTCGATGGTCGCCGCGACCCGTATCAACAGCCACAGCTCAATCAGCGGCAGCGACACGAACAGCAGCATCAACCAGAACAGCATCCAAACGTCTCCGAACTGCCCCCTGTCGGGCGACCCTTGACCCATTATCCCCGGCTCCGGCACGCCGTCCACCGCTGGTGGCGTCCGGTCGCGTTTGGTACAACATCGCACGAGATAGACGATGCGCATCGCCGAGATTTTCCATTCCATCCAGGGCGAGGGCCGACTGACCGGAGTCCCGTCCGTGTTCATCCGCGCCAGCGGCTGCAATCTTCGTTGTTCCTGGTGCGACACCCCCTACGCATCATGGAACCCCGAAGGAGACGAGATGACGGTCGACGCGATCGTCGAACGGATCCGGGCGTACGACTGCCGGCACGTCGTCCTCACCGGCGGCGAGCCGATGATCTGGCCGCAGGTGACCGAACTGGCCGGCAAGCTCCACGACGACAGGCGCCACATCACCATCGAAACTGCCGCCACCGTTTTTCGCGACGTCGCCTGCGACCTCGCCAGCCTCAGTCCCAAGCTCTCGAACTCGATCCCGCCCGGACCGGACGCGGCGCAACACGAACGCGACCGCCTCAACATCTCGGTAATCCAGCGGTTCATGGACGCGTTCGACCACCAACTCAAATTTGTGGTTGACACCGCCGCCGACCTCGACGAGATCGACCACCTGCTCAGCGATCTGCGCGACGTCAAACCGGAGAATGTCCTGCTCATGCCTCAGGGGGTTACCGCGAACGAACTGAGCGAGCGATCGGGTTGGCTGGCGGACATCTGCAAGGACCGGGGCTTTAGGTTTTGCCCGAGGTTGCACATAATGCTCTACGGAAACACCCGAGGCACCTAGTGTAGTGTCTCATCCGGATGGCATCTTTCTGAGCCCCGACCGTAAGGGAGGGAATACACATCGGGTGTCATGCCCAAGCGAAGCGCGGGCATGTTTGCCACGCGACGAACAACAACCGGAGACCCACGTGTACCGCATCTGCAAAGCCTTCACCGTCGAGAGTGGCCACATGCTCAGCAAGCACGTCGAGCGTTGCAAGTACCCCCACGGGCACACCCGCCGGATCGAGCTGGTTCTCTCCGCTCCGACGCTCGACGAGAACGACATGGTCTGCGATTTCAAGTGGATCAATCTCGCGATCGGCGAATACCTCGACCGGTTCGACCATGCCCTTTGCATCAGCGCAGCCGACCCGAATCTGGCGGCGCTTCAATCGGTCGACAATCGTCTGGTCATCTTTGATGAGGGCGACCCCACCACCGAGTTGATCGCCAAGCGCATCTTCGATCACCTCAGCGAGCGCATCCGCGCCGCCGAACCCGTCACCACGCCCGACGGGGTCACCTACGGAATCAGAACGGAAGTGCGTGTCGAGCGCGTCCGCGTCGGTGAGACGCCGACGTCGTGGGCTGAGTACGCCGAACCCGCCGGCTAGGAACCGTCCCCAAACCGCGCCTGCAACCCCCCGAAGTCGAGCAGGTCGACATCCCCATCCCCATCGAAATCCATCATCTCGCAACCGGGAACCAGCAGGCCCGGCAGCGATCCGGTGTTGCATTCGCCGAAGATGACGTAGTCGGCCTGATCGACAGCTCCGTCGTAATCCCCGTCCCCCAACTGCTCGGGAGGGTAGAGCGTCCATGTCTTCTTCGTCGTGAGGTTAAGTACAGTCCGCGTTAAACCACCGGGCCACATGACGGTCGTCTCGTCGACGATCGAGGAGTTTCCGAGTCCGAAGTGGAGAATCAGCTCGTTCTGAGACTTGTAGTTGTTACCCGCGATGACCTCGCGGATACGCTGCGTCTCGCCGACTCGGACCTCGACCACAGCACCAACGCCAAAGCGATTCGCTCCGCGCCCCGCGACCATGAACCGCACCCACCTCCGCGATTCCCCCTCGTGATTGATGTACAGACGCACATGCTGCCAGGCGTCTTGCACCATTAAGTCCAGGTCTCCGTCAGCGTCGATATCCGCGACGGCCATCGCATACGAACCCCCAGCGCCGGCGACGTTCATGACCCCCGCCACGTCGGCACAGGGGAAACTCCCCGCATGCATGTAGAGGCGATTCGGTGTGTTGAAATTGCAGACATACAAATCTTGGTGGCCATCGTTGTCAAAATCCGCGAAGGCGGCTCCCCAGCCGATCATGAACGATTCCACGCCCGCTTCCTCCGAGGACTCCGCAAAGACGCCGCCGCCGTCGCCCAGAAACAGTGGATTGCCGAACGCCGTATTGGTGCAGTACAAATCCTGGAATCCGTCTCCGTCGAAATCGCCAACGGCAACGCCCATCGAGTCGATGCAGGCAGCCGTGCCTGAGGATTCCGTAATCTCCGTGAACGAGCCGTCCACGTTCATGAACAGGCGATTACTAATCGTGCAATTGTTCGGACCCTTGTCATTCGAGAGATAGAGGTCCGCGTCGCCATCGCGATCCATGTCAAAGAAGATCGGTTGAAACGACGGGCGCGGGTCATCGACGCCGTACGAGGCGGAGACGTCGTCGAACCGCCCGTCACCGAGGTTGCGGTAAAGCCGATTAAGTTGGCCCGCAGGTTGGGAGGGGTCGGTGTAATTCGCGACGTAAAGATCCAGCCACCCGTCGTTGTCAAAGTCGCCCCATGCGACGCCGGTCCCCGGACCCGCGTACCCCAGTGCAGCCTCCGAGGTCACGTCCGTGAAATGGAAGTCTCCGTCGTTTCGCGTCAAGATGTCCGGGACCATCCAGTTGGAGAAGTAAAGATCCAGATCGCCGTCTCCGTCGTAGTCACCGGCCGCGACTCCCGACGGCGCGGACAAACTCGGCACCCCACTCAGGAAGGAACGATCGGTGAAGTGGCCCGTTCCGTCGTTCGAATAGACTCCGACCCGACCGTCGGATTTTCCGACCGTGATGACGTCCGCGTCTGCGTCACCGTCGAGGTCCACAAACGCCAGCCCAAACCCAAACGCCTGATCGCCTCCAGTCGTTTGGTAGTCGATCCCGCGCGCAAGTGCCTCCTCGGTAAACGGGGTCAGCGAATCAGAAGCGACCGTCGCCGTCACTGCTCCGATCCCGATTGCGATCGCGGCCGAAACGCTCGCGCGCAGACACGAACCATGCTGGAATTTGTTTGCCAACGCTTTTATTTTCTCCAGCCAATGCCCCGGCGTATCCGGGTGCAACCACCCGTTC
>JAJDDS010000067.1 GCA_029260195.1 Phycisphaerae bacterium | reverse complement strand
TCGCGGAAAGCGCCGAGGAATTGGGGGACGGCTTCTTCGACGCGTCCGGCGCCGGCGAGAAGTTCGCCATAACGGAGGACGACGCGCGGGGTCCTGAGATCGCCGGGGAGGGTCTGGGTGTAGTAGTCAATGCCCCTTTCGTATTGATCGAATTTGGCGTAAGCGGCGAGGAGCGCTGAGGCGTAGTGGGGGGCGTGGTTCGCGAGGCTGGCGGCGCGTTCGTAATCGGCGAGCGCGGTCTGGATGCTTCCGACCTTGGACCTTATATCACCGCGGTTCTTGACCCAGACGGGGGACCTCGGGTAGCGGTTCGCCATGGACGTGCAGACGCGTTCCGCGTCGGCGAATCGGTCATGTTCACCATAGAGGACCACAAGGTGGACAGCCACATCGGTGGCGGTGGGGTCTTCTCGAACGATCGAATCGAGTTCTTCGTAGGCAAGGCTGGATTTTTGCGTGAGCGCGTAGCCATCGGCGAGAAGGACGCGAGCGGCGTAGTTCTGGTACCTGGGGTCGATGCTCCGTAGTTGTTCAAGATCGCGAACGGCCACAGCGTACCGTCCCTGGGAGAAGGCAAGCCGCGCGCGTTGAAGCATCGCCGTGAGGTCGTCGGGGCGCTCTTCGAGGTAGCGATCGAGGTGAGAAACCGCGGCGTCAATGTCTCCGCGCACGGTGTCGATCGCGCTGCGCATCAATAGTCCGGCCGAATCCTCGGGATATTTCGCGATGAACTCGTCGATTTCTCGCTGGGCGGTTTCGTGCTCCTTGGCTCTGAAGAGCGCGTCGATGCGATTGCGCCGGAAGTGGACGGAGAGTGCGGGAGCGTTCTTGTCGGTAAGGGTGATGGCGCGGGCGTACCATTCGAGTGCGGCGGGAAAATCGCCGGTATCGGTCTTGAACTTCGCATAGGCTGCGCAGACCTCGACCGTCTCAGCAATGTCCGCGGCGCGGCGTAGCGCCCGCTCAGTCTCCTCGGGATCGCCGACTTCGTGCCAGTGGTTTGCGACGAGGAGAATGGCGTTGACCTTCATTTCGTCACCTTGGGCGCGTTGGACGAATTGCTCGCAGATCTCGAGTGCGCGATCGTTGGCGCCGATCTTGCGGAAGAAGGTCGTGGCGGACATGATCGCAGTGCGGTCGACATCGGGGGTATTGAGGGCGGTTGTGTAGCACTCGGTGGCTTCGTCGTGCGCGTTTTCCAACTCGTATAACCGCGCGAGCGCGAGCAGATTCTGGACGTTGCCCGGATCGTCTTTTCGGATTTGCAGTCGTCGGCGGATTCCCTCGGCGGGGGAGGACTCCTCGCGCTGAGCGAGCATTTGGGCCTGGACCCATGGATCATCGGGCAGGAGATCGGCGCAGCGGGCCACACGCGCCCGGAGTTCGGCGTCGTCCCCGCGAAGTTGAGCCAGGATCGCGAGACCTTTCTGAGCCATCCCATCGTTTGGATCGGCGGCGACGGCGCGTTCAAAGCTGTTCATCGCTTCGAGGGTCTGGGGTGGCTCGAGCGCCATGTGACACTGCCCAATGAACGTGAGGACTCGGGCGTTGGCGGGTTGCTTCTGGATGGCCGCCGTGAAGGAGTCGAGCGCGAGATCCGGTTGACGATTGGCCATATGAGCGCGTCCGCGGTAGACGAGCCCGTCGGCGCCGTCGACGTTCAGTTTGACGGCGCGGTTGACGACGCGTTCGACCTCGGCGGAGTCGCCTGCGCTGACGGCAAAAAGAAACTGCCGTTCGGTCAGGTCTCTGAGATAGCGCCTGGCGGTAGCCTGATCGACTTCACCCGTGGGAGCGTCGAGGAGTTGTTCGAGCTCGCGCAGGGTCTCAGCGTAGCGTTCCTTCTCGCCGCGTCGTCCGTACCAGTTGATCAACTCGTAGTTTCGCCGATAGGGATCCGGAATGCCGCCGAGGATTTCGCGTTGCCTGTTCGCGCGGGCGTCGTCCGCGAGACTGCCGTCGACGTGGGTCGCGAGCAGCGCGAGTTCCCAGCTTTCGGGATTGGCGGAGAGCCCTTTGTTGATGAGTTCGAGCGCTTCTTCGGGTCGATTCTTGGCGATGAGGATCTCGGTCATCTTCCTTAGCACCGACACGTTGGCGGGGGCGAGCTCCAGAACACGGTGCATGACATTGAGGGCTTCGTCGACGTTGCCCCGGACCATGAGGCTGTTGGCTTGGAGCGCGAGGTCGGCGGGGTCGTCGGTGGCAAGTTCCGAGGCGATCGCGTCAGCCAGTTCGGTTCTGCCGAGTTGGCGGAGCGCCTCTACCTTGATACGAAGGGCAGGCTGGTTGTTACCCGGGCGTCGCAGGACGTCGTCAGTGTATCGGAGGGCGGCGGCTGCGTCGCCGGTGGCGAGGGCGGCTTGGGCGGCGACCAACCAACACGAGGAATCTGCATCCTTGGCGTCGAACGCGGCGACGATGGTCGTGAGCGCAGCGCCGGACTGGCCCTGACGAAGGAGAAGTTGTGCGAGGAGCTTGGCGTTGCGCCAGTTGACGACTCCCGGCGCTCGATCAGCCAGCTGGAAAAACCGGATGGCTTCGAGTTCGTTACCCTGGGCAAGCTTGACCTTGCCCATCGTGTGAAGCCCGATTCCGCGGTCCGGGAATTCGGCGGCTGCGTCTTTGCAGAAGACGGAGGCTTTGTCCAGCAGACTAATGAACTCGGGATCGTTGGTGTCGAGCGTGGCGGCGCGAGCCAAACACTCGTCCGCGGCTTTGAGCAGTAGCAGGTAGAGGGCGTATTTGCGCGACCCGACCTTTATTCCCCGGCGGTTGATCGATCGCGCAATGCGTCGCTCGCAAACGGCGATGGCGCGAGCGTGGTCATTTCGATAGGAGTGAAGTTCGGAGAGAAGCATATACGGAACGAAGGCATCCTCATCGAGATCGATGCTCTGCTCAAGGAGAGTCTTGGCGTTCTCGTGGTACTCGACGATGTCTTCGGCGGCTTGGGGGTCGCGCGCTTTTCGATACCATCTCCCGGTCCAATACTGGGCGAATTCGGATTTGACATTGGCGCGAACCTTCGGATCGTCGCCGGCGTGGGCGGCCGCATCGTCGAACATGTTGATGGCTTCGTTGTGTCGCTTCATGGCGCCGAGGAAGCGGGCGTAGGTAAAGCGGACTGTCGCGGCGTCGTCACCGGAGTCGGTGTTCTGGGCGACGAGGCGAGTGAGAATCCGTTCAGCCTCCTCTGATCGGTTGTCGCTGAGGTAGTACGTGGCGAGACGCACGGAGTACTGGATGACCTCGGGGGCGATTTCGACGGCCCGGCGGATGTCTTCGATCCCCGTGCGAACGTTTCCGCCGTCGTCGGCGGAGAGCTGCGTCAGCGCGTAGCCGCGGGCGAAGAGTCCTTTCGCGTTCTGGGCGTCCACCTGGATGAGCTTCTCCGCATCGGCCTTGAGGCGCACCCACCCAGCCGGCTGCCGGGCCATCTCAGCGAACTCGATCCTCAGGTCGATGATTTTGTCGTGCGCCTCGACCAGGAAAGGATCCTGAGTCACCGCGTGGTTCCAGAACATGAACGCCTGGATCTCATCGCCCCCCTTGTAGAGCATCCGTCCGACGTCGACGAGGTACCGGGGGTCCTTGGAGACCTCGAAGGCACGATTGTAGTTGAGCTTTGCCTGTTCCCAGTCTTCCTCCGCGGCGGCGCGTTCGGCGAGCGTGGCCCAATGCTTGGGGTCGGACTTCTGGAGGGATTTGATCAGAATGACGCCGATGGCAGTGGTGGCGATGAAAGCGATGGCGGTCAGCGCGGCGACAATATTTTTGTTCAGTTTCTTTGCCATGGGCGGGTCCTACTTCCGGTTTGATCTCGCGTGGACAGGTGTTGAACGGGACAACGGTGAACCGTCAACCGTCCTCGGCGTTCTGGGCTTCGGAGTCTTTGACGGCCTGCCAATCAGGCCAGTGCTCCTCAACGAGCAGGGGCAGCACGTGCTGGAAAAGCCGCTCCGAGGCGGCGATGGCGTTCTCCCACGACGGGTAGTGGGGATGGGCGTTCTCCCATCCGAAAGTGAGCTCGACCTTGCTGAAGTAGGCGTACTTGTCGAGCGGGTTGTTTGCCGCGGCGCGCACACCGTTCGCCGTCGCAACGAATCGGCCATTGCAATGAAACGTGTAGACGACGGGGATCTTGTCAGCATCGAACAGGGCGGACTTAACGAAGTGCAGCGTGCGCACGGGGATGTCGGGCGCCCCAGTCAGCGTGGCGATGTGAAGGGTCGTGTTTTTGGCGGATTCCGGCGTGTAACCCGAACCGCGGTAGCAATGGTCCGGCGTGTGGGGAACGGCGTCGGGCTCTCCCGTATAGTACGTGACGAAAAGATGGGCGAACCGCAACGGGCTCTTCGTTCCAACGAGGGTCGTATCCTCAAGGACCCAGTCGATGTACTCCTCCGTCCCGAGCGTATCGACGACGGCGCTTTCGAGCGTGTTCTGGTGGTAGAACCGGTATGGCCCAAGCCGTGACTTGTCCATGCGCGCGAGCGAACTGCGGAGTGCGATGGCTTCCTTCGCCAGCGTGACCTTCATGTAGCGCGTGACCGGACCGAGACAAGCCGCGGTGACGCCCAGCACGATCAGGCAAATGACAAAGGGGACGCTCCAGAACGTCCCGTCCCGAAGAGTTTCTTTGCGGGGCATCTATAAGTACCTGTCAATGACAACTTTGCGCATCACGCCGGTCGCGCCCCGATCTGACTTATCGGAGCATACCCCGCGCACCCCATCTGGTCAATCGGCACCGAACGCCGCGCAATCCAACTCGTCTTGGATGTACCCGAGCCCCCGAATTCCGGTTCAGTCCAGCCACCGGCTGCCCGATAACTGACTGGTAGTCTCCCTCTTCACCGGACCGGAGCACCTCATGAAGTGCATTGTAGTCGGCTGCGGCGGACATGGACGGGTCGTCTTGGACATCCTCCTGGCTGCCGGCGAACACGAAGTCGTTGGTTTCGTCGATTCCAACGCGAAGATCCACGGGCGTTGGGTCGACGGCCGGGAAGTCTTCGGGGGCATGTCCGCCATACCGGCGCTCAAAGACACACTTGGAGTCCATGCTGCCGTCGTGGCGATCGGTGACAACGGAGTGCGCCGCCGGTACGCGGAACGGTGCGAGGAGGCTGAACTCAAGCTGCTCAACGCCGTGCATCCGTCCGCCAACATCGCCTCCAATGCAACGCTCGGTCGGAATGTCGTGGTGGCTGCGGGGGCACTCGTGTGCGCGCACTGCCAGATCGGCGACTCCACCATTCTCAACACGGGCTGCATCGTTGATCACGAGTCGATGATCGGAACAGCCACACACATCTGCCCGGGCGCGCGATTAGCCGGTCGCGTGACCGTAGAATCAGGAGCGTTTGTTGGCATCGGCGCGACGATCATTCAGTGCCTGCGCATCGGATGCGAGGCGGTCATCGGCGCGGGGGCGGTGGTGGTTCGGAACGTAGACCCGCTGACGACGGTCGTCGGCGTCCCGGCGCGGGAAGTGAAGTCGCTCGACCCGGGTGACGAAATGGCGAGCTGGTTGGTACCGGAAGCGATCCGCCGCCAGATGGTCGCCGCTTCGGCAGGTCCATAGCTTGGCGGGCGAACTCCGCACGCGCCATTCGCCCGATCAATCCTGGAACAGAATCCGATAGAGCCGATAGGGGGGCTGTTCGCTCCGGCGCACGGTCTCGGGGAAGATCCGCTCGGCGAACGCGGGGGCGGCATCGAGTTTCTCGGCGAGAGCGCGATGATCGGAATCGACGATGACGAACTCGGCATGGAACTGGTCGCGGATGTCACCCAGGCGGATGTCGATACGCTTCTCTACCGCACGACCACCCTCCCGCACTTTGACCGTGCGCTTCTCCGGAACCTGTCCGCGGGAAATACGCACGTAACGCTCCCATAGCTCCGGGTCCTTCTCGTGCGAGAACTTCGGGTCGAGCCCGACGACGTAGTGGTTGCGGTGGTTGAGGTAGAAGTAGACGGGAAAGACGTCCCAATCGTCCGTAAAGACGACATCACCTTTGTCGGATACCGACTCGAGTGTTTCCATCATGGCGCGCAGCGCGGGGAGATCGTAGAGACACCGCGTGTCACGCTGAAGACCGCCGAACATCGCGCCCGCGGGCGGGGCGATTCCCGCGGCGATGATCGCCGTCGTCGCGACGGTGACGGCCGCGCGCCGCCAGCCGCGTCGACCTGTTTCAGGCCGAGCAACGCCACTCGTGAACCCCATCCCCGCATAGGCTAATCCCAGCGTCGCGTACCCCCACCACGGGATTTGAATGCGGGCGATCGCGATGTCGTCACCGGCGAGATG
>JAJDDS010000660.1 GCA_029260195.1 Phycisphaerae bacterium | reverse complement strand
GCGCCGTCACCGCCGTCACCGGATTCGATGTCCACGTAGAAGGTCTCGATGTCCACGTAAGTCTCTCCGGGGACATCGGGGTTGTTGTTCGTGATGCGCCAGAAGAACTCGCCGCAGCCACTGTCGGGATCGTACTCGATCAACTGGGCTTCGAGTGGTGGGGGGATTTGCGACGGAGGTTCGAGCCGAACACCGTAGACGGTCTGATAGGTGACGGCGTACGTGCCGTTGGGAATGATGAGGCCTTCGATCTGCAGGCCGATGAACGCGTCTCCCGAAAGCTGGGGCGAAATCCCAGGGACGTCATAGCCGACGCCGGGTACGTTGTTCTTCCAGCAGTTTGGTGCGCCGAAATTATCCCAAATCTCGGTGTCGGTTCCGTAGTCGTACGCCGGGCATACGCCGCCTGGGTATTGCGGGTTTCCCGTGGGGGTCAGGCTCTGTTTGCCGCAGTAGTAGATCGAGTCCACGGAATTAGGCACGGCGTCGGGATTGTCCGGATCGTGGATCTCTTTGGTTCGCAACAGGAGCGCAGCCGTCGTCAGCGCGTTGTCCTGGGCGTAGGCCTGGGGGCGGTCGAATTCCGCGAAATCCGCGCCGACCAGATCGTCGAGCCAAAAGCTGCCGCCGCCGCCCCAGGGCATGTCTTCGTCGATGTGCTTGACGATGATTAGCTCGATGTCCGACGCGCCGATGTTCCTAAATACATATTCCTGCTCGAGCATCGCCCGCGTTTCGTAATCGGATCCTGCGATGAGGGAACTGACGGTTTGTGTCAATGTCACTTCGAGCGCGACGTTGGGTCCGGTGCAGGTGAAGACACTGTCCGTCGAGAACGGCAGGTCGTCCGTGCTGTTCTCCGATGTTACTTCGCAGAGGATGTTCCCGTCGCTGTAGTTTGCGAGAATCCCCGCGTGCGAACTGAGCACGCCGCGGTGCGTTCCGTTGCCGTCTGTGCTCGGGTCGATGAACAAAAGCAGGTTCGTCGAAAACGTCACGGACTTCTCCTGCAGTTCGCCTTCGATTGGGTCGGCGCTCGGATCAAACTTGTCCGACCACTGTGGACCACCGTCGAACGCATCGCCGAACGATCCGAGATCATCAACGGTGACACGGTAGTGCCCGTTCCCAATCACGCCGTTGTCCAGCAAGACCTCGCTCGCGCGCACCCCCGCAACGAGCCCACAGGCTGCCGTGCAAGTCACCACGCCCACGCCAACCGCTCCGGAGTCACGATCGAGTCTCATCTCAGCATCTCCCGGTCTCGGGTTCCACCGTCAGTGATCGACGCGCATCGCGCGCCCGCGCCGTCGTAGGTCGCGACGTGCCCCCGTCTCGTCGGGGGAGTCCTTATGGTATTGAATCGGAGCGGATTATGCGAGGCGAGCGACGGGGCGTGGTTGTGCGCAATGAAAGCGCCCGGATGGAACCCTGAAAGGCTCGATCCGGGCGCTCGAAGGTCTATCGATAAAACCGCGTCACACGCGACTCCACGATTAAGTTCGCGGTTACGCCGTCACCGGCCGACGCGATCGCAGAACCAAAGCCGCTCCGGCACCGATGATCATGATCGCCAGGACCGTTTTGGCCCAAGTTGACATCGAGGGCACGGGCAGGTGCGCGGTCGCGACGGACCTGCCGCTCCAGTTTCCAACCGTCTCGGGGCCGAAGTTGAAGCTGCAGGCGGCGTCTTCCTGCTGCTGCGCGGAGTGCATGATCACCGAAAGCGGCGGGACTTCGACGAAGTTTGCCGGGTTCGTGGTCGGGTCCAATCCGTTGGTGTTCACCGTGAACCGCCCGTTGGCGGTGTCGGACTGGCCTAGCGGCGTACCGCCGGTGAACTTGTACAGCGAGTGGCCGTTGTTGTCGGAACCACACAGTTGGGCGGTCCATCCGGCTGGTGGCGTCATGTCGAGGCAGGCGCCGTCACCGCCGTCACCGGCTTCGATGTCGAGGTAGAACTCCGTGATGTTGACGAAGACCTCGCCGGGGACGTTCGGGTTGTTGTTGGTTATTCGCCAGAAGAACTCGCCGCAGCCGGTGTCGGTGTTGTATTCGACCAACTGGGTCTCAAGGGGCGGCGGGATCTGCAGCGTGGGTGGCGGGCGGAAACCGTAGATCGTCTGGTAGGTGATCGTGTAGGTTCCGTTGGGGACGATCAACGCTTCGACCTGCAGACCGATGTGCGAGTCACCGTCGAGCTGTGGTGAAATCCCGGGCACGTCGTATCCGACGCCGGGTACGTTGTTCTTCCAGCAGTTCGGCGCACCGAAGTTGTCCCAGATCTGGAAGTCGGTCCCGTAGTCGTACGCCGGGCAGTTGCCGCCCGGATAGTCGGGGTTCCCGAGCGGCGTCAAACCCTGCTTGCCGGCGTAATAGATGAAATCGACCGTGTTGGCCGGGGCGCCGGGGAAGTCGGGGTCGTGGTTGTCCTTGGTGCGCATAACCAACGCCGCCGTGGTGAGGTCGCCGTCCTGGGCGTAGACTTGGGGTCGATCCAACTCGGCAAAGTCAACGCCGACCAGGTCGTCGAGGTGGAACGTGCCACCGCCCCAAGGCATGTCCTCGTCAATGTGCCTGACGACGATCAACTCCGTAACGGATACGCCGGTGTTCTTAATCGCGTACTCCTGCTCGAGCATTGCCCGCGCCTCGCCCTCAGGACCTGCGTCCAACGCGCTGACCGTCTGCGTCAGGGTGACCTCGAAGTCGACGTTCGGCCCCGTGCAGGTGAAGACACTGTCTGTTGAGAACGGCAGATTGGCGGTTGAGTTCTCAGTCGCCACTTCGCAAGTGATGTTGCCGTCGTCGTAGGTGGCTGCGATACCGGCGTGGCCGGTCAAGACACCTTGGTGCGTTCCGTTACCGTCGGTGCTCGGATCGATAAAGAAGAACAGGTGTGCCGCGAACGACGCGAACTCTTCCGGCAACTCTCCCACCACCGGGTCCGGGCTGGGATCGAAAAGATCCAACCATTGCGGCCCGCCTTGGAACGCGTCGCCGAACGACCCGTAGTCGTCGGTCGTCAGATTGAAGTGACCGTTGCCGATAATCGCATTATCCAACGGCACCTCCGAGGCAACAGCGGTTCCGGCCAACATGACCATTCCAACAGCGAACGCCATACAACCGACGGCGACGCCGCGACATACGTTTTGCATCATACCTACCTCCTGGGGTTCCAATATACCGCCGCGCACCGCATCGAAGCTTGCCCGACGATCACCTCAACTTCTTGGCCGAACTCGCGAGAGCGCCATTCCGCGCTCGCCTCGGCAACCACGAATCCACAATCAATCACAATGCCCGCCTCCAGAGCGGGCGAGAATCAACAAGTGAACCACCAACGCCACGATCGCTGACGATCCCAGGACACCGAGCGTGTCCATCGCCGTCAAAGGTCTGCCGGCCAATCTCGCCAGAAGAACGCTCGCGATCGCGAGTGTTTCGAGTGCGAGCAGCGTCTTGAAATAACGGCGCCAGTCCACCAGCGGCGCGGTCGGATGACTCACTCCCAACGGGGAAGTCTCCAGAATCGCCCGAGCCTGCGCGACGGGACGACGCCACACCAGATACGCTACGCCCAACGCGCCCAGCAGGAGAACCGAGAATATCTTTCCCCACGCCGTCAACGTCGGAATTTCGCGAACGGCTTGCCCGGCAGACGCGCTTGGCTCCCACAGCGCGACGGTCAGCAGAACTCCCGCCAACACCGCCGATGCCCCGTAACCGATACCGTGCTTCAGCATGAAAAACACACCTACCCGATTCAACCCGAGAACCGGGACTCAGCCGAAAATGCCGTATGAGCTCATCCGAAGCGCGCCGAGCGGAGTACCGCCCAAGCGACCACAAACGATATCAGGGCATTTCGGGTGCCACGACGGATCGCCGATCGCTCGAGGGGATCCGCGCGATGTGTGGTAAGTCTCTCTGGGAACGCGACTTAGGTGCTTGATGGAGGGCCATCGGAGTCCCGTCTGGAAGGCATGTGAATGTATATGGGGCGTCAGAGCGTGCAGGATCCGGGCGCCCGGGTGTTCAAACTTTGTACGATTCTGTAGCGGTGACGGGCGCCGCGGGCGGGGGATGGGGACGCCCGGGGCGGCCGATAACCGACCGCCCCGGAGCGTTTCAACCAGCACTCAACATCCGTCGGGCCGATTTCCGCCCGGCGCTCTTGCCGCGAGGCGTCAGTCGTTAGGACGTGGCTGTTGAGCGGCGGGATTGGGCGAGTGCGACCAACCCTCCGATCAGTAGGATCAGCACGAAAGTAGCCTTTCCAGCCCCGGTCAGCGATGGCACGGGGAGGTGCGCGGTGCCGACCGACCGGCCGCTCCAGTTGCCGTCGCGCTCAGGACCAAAGTTGAAGTTGCAGACGGCGTCCTCTTGCGACTGGGCTGCGTGCATGACAATCGACAGCGGCGGGATCTCTGTAAGCGTTTGCGGGTTGGTGGTCGCGTCCGTCCCGTTGGTGTTGATGGTAAGCCGACCGTTGGCGGTATCGGACTGCCCTAGCGGCGGACCGCCGGTGAACTTGTACAGCGAGTGTCCGTTGGCGTCACTCGCGCACGGTACCACTGACCAGCCGTCCGGTGGGGTCATCGAGACACAAGCCGCATCTCCGCCGTCACCGGCTTCCACGTCGAGGTAAAACGTCTCGATGTCCACGAAGTCCTCACCTGGAACATTGGGGTTG
>JAJDDS010000659.1 GCA_029260195.1 Phycisphaerae bacterium | reverse complement strand
GGGCTTTTCACGAATTGCACGACGCAGGCGCAGCCATCACACCGGCGCCGGGCGAGCGTGAGCATCTCCGGGCTGATTCGACGGCGGTCACCGATCCGCGCGGTCCGACCCGGTCAGCCAGTTTCTGTGCGACGATACCCGTACCCGACGCCACATCGACGACGTTTGCCCCTTCGGGTGGCGCGACGTGCCGCAGCAACGCCTCAGCCCACGGCTTGAACATCAGTGGTACGAGCACGTCATCGTACGCCGTCGACACGCCCGCGTTGCTGAAGTTGAATCCTCGTTCATTGGTCATGTTCAAGTGCGTCCCCTTAGCGCATGCGCCTACTTCTCGGGTGTTCGTCCGGCCCGCGTCCGGGCCGTGACGCGGGAATCATCCTACCGTTGCCCGGAAACGCCGCAATCCGACATTCTCCGGCCATCGAGGACCGTACGTCCGCCCCTCAATAAGTAAGCCCGACCCCCTTCCCTTCCCCAATAAGTAAGCCTGACCCCCTTCCCTCGAGCTAATACATGTCACCAGAAGCTCCGCTTTCGTTCGGCGACTTTCATCGAGTTGACGTCGCACGTCTGTCCCGTCGCCCGGAATTCGCTCTGAATTCGTCAGGGGTCCGTGACTCATGCATGACTCATTCTCAAGTGTATCAGGTATCGTGCAGAGAGGGCAAACTCCCTCGTGTTCTGGAACTGATGCGAGGCTCCGCCACCAACAAGGGGTGGCGCTACATTGGGGGGCGGTGGTGAGGTACGGCGTCAGGTGAGGAGTTGGGTTTCGCAGAGGCCGTGGTAGAAGGGGCAGCGGGTGATGAGATCTTCGTGGGGGCCGGTGTCCACTATGCGGCCGGCGTCGAGGACGACGATGCGGTCGGCGAAACGGATCGTACTCAAGCGATGGGCTACGATGAACGTGGTGCGGTCGCGCGAGAAGTCCTTGATGGCTGACTGGATTTTGCGCTCGGACTCGGAGTCTATTTGGCTGGTGGCTTCGTCGAAGATGAGGATGGGTGCGTCGCGGAGGATGGCACGGGCGATGGCGATGCGTTGTTTCTGTCCGCCAGAGAGTGTGCGGCCCATGTCACCGGGGATGGTGTCGTAGCCATCGGGTTTCTCACGGATGAACTCGTCGGCGTAGGCGCGTCGGGCGGCGTCCTCGACTCGGGCGTCCGCGCGGGCTGAAGCCCGCGGCTCGGTTTTGGAGGAGTGTCCGTTGCGGGTTCCGTAGCAGATGTTCTCGCGGAGGGAGATGGGGAAGACGACGGTGTCTTGGGTGACGAGTCCGATCTGATCGCGGAGGCTTTTGACGGTGACGTCGCGGAGGTCGATGCCGTCGAGTCGGATGGCGCCTTCTTGCGGGCGGTGGAATCCGCAGAGCAGGTGCATGAGGGTGGTCTTGCCGGATCCGTTGCGGCCTACGAGTGCGACGGTCTCGCCGCGTTTGACGGTGAGCGACACGTTTTGGAGCGCGGGGGTATCGGTTTCGGGGTAGGTGAAGGTGACGTCGTCGAACTGAATGGACTCGGCGAGGGGGGGGAGTTCGCGGGCGTCGGGATTGAGTTCGGTCTCGTCTGGCGCGTCGAGCAATTCGAAGAGACGGTCGGCGCCGGCACCGCTGCGCATGATGCGGGTGTAGACATCAGCCAGTTTGCGGAGCGGGTCGAATAGCAATCCGAGGGCGATGACCAGGGAGCCGAAGACGGCGATGTCGATCTCGCGATTGATGACGCGTGACCCAAGCCAGACAGTGACACCGCTGACCATGGCGACGGCTGCTATTTCGATGAGCGGGCTCATCATGGCTTCGAGGCGGATGATCTTGACCTGGTGCCGGAACATGTTCCGGTCCACGCGCCAGAGTCGTCGTTGTTCGGCGTTTTCGCTGGTGTAGGCCTTGACGACGTTGATGGCTCCGAGCGTTCCGGTGAGGGCGCCCATCATCATGCCGTACCCGCGGAGGAGTTTCTTGTTGGCTTTCTTGATGGAGGCGCCGGCCCGCCAGAAGAGTAGGAGCGCGAGCGGGGCGATGACGATCATGGTGATGGTGATGCGCCAGTCGAGAGTGAGCGCCCAGAGCAGGATGAATGCGGCTTTGAAGGGCTCGCGGATGGTCTTGCCAAGCAGCGACATGAGTCCGCGTTGAATTTCCTGAATGTCCTGGATGAACCGAGTGACCATGTCTCCGGTGTCGCGGGTGAAGCGGGACAGCGGGAGTCGCAGGACTTTCTTATAGAGCGCGCGGCGCAGGTCCATCATTGAGCGGAGCACGCCGAGCCGGACGAGGTATTCGCCGACGAATCGGCAGAGGTTGGCGAGGGTGACGATGACGACGAGGGTGCCGAGAACGTACTTGAGGACGGTCATGCGTCCGGAGCCGGTGGGGTCTCGGGGGATGAGGGAGACGAGGCGGTATCCCACGCGGAATCTGAGGCTGACGCCGGCGGCGGGGACTTCGTAGGACGTTTGCCGGCCGTCGGTGGCGCGGGCGGTGAAAGCGAGCGTTGATCCTGTGTCGGCGGCCGCGCGTCGCAGCCACTGGCGCGGAGAGACGGGCGGATCGTCGAGTGCCACAAGTGTGTCACCGGCTCGCAGACCCTGGAGGTAGGCGACGGCGTCGGGTTCGATGGATTGGATGATGAGTGCCGCGTCCTCGGGCGCGATGTCGGGCGTTTCGCGGAGGATGAAGTCGGCGTCGAGCCGCTTCCCGGCCATGGCGCGGTCGGCCCATCCGTGGAGCCCTTCGTCTTCGAGGAGGACTCGCAGGATGGGGAGGGCTGCGAAGATGCTGACGGAGTGCAGCAAGGCGTAGACGATTGAAGTGAGGATACCAGCCGCGATCATCCGCCTGTGGGGGAGGACGGATCGCAGCATGCGAACGAAGGCTGGGGCTGAGAGTGGAACGCGTTTGGCTCGTTTCTTGTCGTCGGCGTCGATGAGCTTGGGGTTCATGGAGACGATTCCCGTGGCGGCCCGCGGTGGTCGTGAATCGCTGTCAGCGAGGCGATTCGGCGGGCGGTCGGACGCGATGCCAGCCCTGATACGGTGGTTTTGTGGTCCGAGCGGCGCCATTTCGCCGCATGATTCGAGCGCGTGCCATCCGATAGGGCATTAGCGTGTACATGTAATAAGCTGTCAACACGGTGTGTTACGGTCTCCCGCGCGGGGACATGCGGCCGAAGTATTTGTATACTGAGTCGCGTGGATTGGCCATATCAGGGTCATCAGGCACACATACCGGGGAAGGAAGCGTCACGCGGCGTCACCCCCGATACCCAGACATGCCCCATCAGCGAGGAATAGTCTCAAGGAGTCAGCCCATGAGGAAGAAGTTGGAGGCGCCCGGGCGAATGCTCGGGCTGGCAGTGCTGTTAGCGCTGCTCGTCGGAATCGCGGCGCGAAGCGCGCCGGCTGGCGAGCCCGCGGAGAAGGGTGAGGCGGCTGCGAAAGCGCCGGAGAAGGAACCGGAGAAGAAGCCGGACTTTCCGCCGTTCGACGAGGTGAGCGCGGATCACGAGAAGATGGCTGGTTTCTTCGACCTGTACTACGACAAGAAGAAGGATCATCTTCTGGGCGTGATTCCGAAGTCGATGGTCGGCAAGGACTTCCTGATCCTGACGAGCATCTCGGGCGGACCGACCGCGACCGGGTTCATGTGGAACGGTCAGGTCGTGCAGTGGCGGGAGATGGATGAGAAGCTCGTGCTGATCGAGCCTGACCTGCGTTACAACCCGGCGGAGAAGAGCACGGTTGAGGACGTGGTCGCGCGGACGTACACGGATCGCATCGTACTGAGTACGGAGATCGTCTCGAAGCGCGGTGGCGATCCGGTGATCGACTTGGACGGTGTGTTCAAGAAGGACCGGGCAGGGATCGCGGCGATGTACCGGGCGTCGATGGACTCGTCGCTCAGTCGCTGGGCGAAGACCAAGGCGTTCGAGAAGAACGTCGAGCTTTCGGTGGACGCGGCGTTGATGACCAAGGGTGGGGGCGGTACGCGGGCTCGCGTGCATTTCAGCCTGAGCGAGCTGCCGAAGAACGATTACAAACCGCGTCGAGCCGACGATCGAATCGGGTACTTCATGACCGCGCGCAAAAACTGGGGCCGGGATCACAACGACCGGACGGTGTTCGATCGGTACGTCCATCGTTGGCATCTGCGCAAGGCGGATCCGAAGGCGGCGGTCGGCGACGTCCACCCGGACGATCAGATCATTTTCTATCTGGAGAAGACGATCCCGATCAAGTATCGGCGTTACATCCGCGAGGGGATTCTGTCGTGGAACAAGGCGTTCGAGAAGGCGGGCTTGCTGAACGCGGTCGCGGTGCGGCAGCAGACGGACTACAACGAGTTCAAGGACATCGATCCGGAGGACGTGCGTTACAACTTCATCCGGTGGATCGTCAGCGGTCGTGCGTTCGCGATGGGTCCGTCGCGGGTGAATCCGCGGACGGGGCAGATCCTCGACGCGGACATCGTGTTCGACGATTCGCTGATCCGAGCGCTGTTGGCGCAATACGCGCGCATGGCGGCGCAGGGCCCGGCGGCGGCGTACGACCCACAGTTGCAGGAGTTCCTGGCGAACAACCCGGAGTGGGGATTCGTTCCGCAAGAGGAGCAACTGACCCCGGGGATCACGCGGTACGGCGGGGTGGACATGTCGATCGACAACGAGTTGGTCCGTCAATACCTCAAGAACAACCAGTCAGCCTGCACATTCGCGAATGGCATCGTGCATGAGATGGCGTTCGCCGATTTCATTCTGCGCTCCGAGGGCGGGGGCGGGCTGTCGGAGAAGTACATCGGCGAGTTCATCCGGTTCGTCTCGGCGCACGAGGTGGGGCACACGTTGGGCCTTCGCCACAATTTCAAGGCGAGTTCGTGGAAACCGCTGGACGAGATCATCGAGACGTCGGGTGATCGCGACGCGCCGACGGTGGCGTCGGTGATGGACTACTGTCCCGCCATGTTCGCGACGGAGCTGGACGACCAGAAGAACTTCTACGGCGCGGGGTTGGGTCCTTACGACGAGTGGGCGATTCGCTATGGGTACGCCCATCCCGACGACGAGCACAAGACCGAAGCGGAGCTTCTGAAGGCGATCGCGTCGCAATCGGCGGAGCCGGGCCACGTGTACGGGACGGACGAGGACCGGATGTTCTTCGCGCCGGATCCGCTGGTGAACGTGTACGACAACAGCGACGACCCGATCGGGTACGCGAAGTATCGGATGGAGTTGGTCAAGAAGCTGCAGAACGACATGGACTCTTGGGCGATCGAGGACGGCGAGAGCTACAGCCGGCTGCGGCGGGCGTTCGACGCGCTGCTGTTCGAGTATGGCCGGGTGTCGCAGTTCGCGGCGCGGTTTGTCGGTGGGCAGTATGTCGCCCGGAATCACAAGGGTGACCCGGATGAAGTGCCGCCGTTTACGATCGTGCCGGTGAGCAAGCAGCGTGAAGCGTTGGACTTCCTGGTCGAGAACGTCTTCGCGGACGACGCCTTCGACTTCGATCCGGCGCTCGTCAACAAGATGGGGCCGGGGCGCTGGGGTCACTGGGACTCGGACGATTACGACAGCCAGCGCGATTATCCGCTGCACGATCGGATTGCCGCCGCCCAGTACTGGGCGTTGTTCCATCTGATCAACCCGTTCACGGTCACCCGCGTTCACGACGCGGAGTTGAAGGTGCCGGCCGACGAGGACGCCCTGACGGTCCCGGAGTTGTTCGCCAAGACGACGAAGGCGGTCTGGTCGGAGATGACGGAGAACCCCGGTGCGACCCGGTGGACCAATCGCAATCCGTTCGTGTCGAGCGTTCGGCGGACTCTGCAGCGGACGCATCTGAAGCTGATGATCAACGTGCTGCTTTCGGCGCCGGGTTCCACGATGCCGGCCGACGCGCATGCGGTGACGCGGCTGACGCTGACGGGGTTATCGCAGCAGATCGGTGATTTGATCGGTGATGGGCAGGGCAAGAAACTGGATTCCGCGACGCGGGCGCACCTGGACGAAGCCAAGGCGCGCATCGACCGAGCGCTCGAGGCTGAGTTCAAGCTGTAGGACAGACTCCCTGAGGATGAGAAAAGGACAAACCATGACTTTTATAAGCGACAAGAACATGAAAAAGACCATCGCGATGATCCTGGCGGGCGTGTGGCTAGCGACGGCGACGACCGCGCTCGCTGGGCCCGAGGAGAAGAAGGAAGAGAAGAAGCCGGACTTCCCCAAGTTCGAGGAAGTGACCGAGGACATGGAGGTGAAGGAGGGGCTCTTCACACTCTACTTCGACAAGAAGAAGGACACGCTGCTGGGGCAGATCCCGAAGGCGATGCTGAACGAGCCGTTCCTGATGGGATTCTCGATCGCCAAAGGCCCGAGATATGCGGGCTACATGGTGGGATCGCAGGCGGCTTACTGGGATCGGATGGGCAAGAAGCTCGTGCTGATGGCGGCGGATACGCGGTACAAGCGAGAGAAGGGTACGACGGTGGAGGACGTGATCAACCGGACGTACACCGACTCGATCATCTTGGCACTGGACATCAAAACGGAGAAGGGCGGCGACCCGGTGATCGACTTCGGGCAGCTACTCAAGAAGGACCTTCTCGGATTGGGTCAGGTGTACGGCAATCGACACTTGGACAAGTCGCTGTCGCGTTGGAGCACGTATAAGGCGTTTCCGCTGAACGTCGAGTTGGCCGTCGACGGTGCGTTTATGGGCAGCGGGCCGGCTGCGGACGGCGTGATCGCGTCGTTGCACATCAGCATGTCGAAGCTGCCGAAAAACGAGTACAAGCCGCGCGAGGCGGACGATCGGATCGGGTACTTCCTCACCGCGCAGAAGGACTGGAACGCGGACCACAACGACCGGACGGTGTTCAAGCGCTACGTGCATCGCTGGGATCTTCAGAAGCAGGACCCGAAGGCAGCCGAGTCGCCGGTCAAGAACCCGGTGATCTTCTACATTGAGAAGACGGTGCCGGT
>JAJDDS010000658.1 GCA_029260195.1 Phycisphaerae bacterium | reverse complement strand
AGCCCCTCGGGGACTGTCGTCGCCATGTGGGACGACGAAACCGGACCCGACGGACGCGAACATCATATCCAGCTTGGTTCCGCGGCGCGGCAGATCGACATGTGGGGCCGCTCGATACCTCTCCAACGATCCGACGACGGGCGCCAGCGCCTACGGCTCGACGCCGAACCCACCTTCGTGGATGGTGTCGATCGTTGGTTGATCGACTTCAGGACGATGTTGACCCTCACGCCCGGTTTTCTCGAACTCAGCGTCGACGACCGCGGGCACGAGCTGCGCATTGTCAATCCGCACGACCGTCCGTTAGGGGTTGTGATGCGCCTCCACCCGCCAGAGGGATGGAGCCTGAATCCCCGCAAGTTTGAGTTTTCCCTCGCCCCGGGCGCCGAGATTGTCAAGCGGTTCACATTCCGCTACGGCCGCGACATGGTTGCGAACACTAAGACCTTGACCGCGGAGTTCGACCTGACGGCGGAAACGCACCACAAGCTGTTCGTTCCGGTCACCTTCGATGCCGGTGTCCGGGATTTGGATGCCTGGGGGCATGCGGTGGTCGCTAGAGACAGGCTCGTCGTGCGCCACCGCGTATTCAACCGTTCTGATGCCGCGCTCAGCCTCCGGGCGTTTGCGATCGCCCCGGGCAGGGCAAGGCAGACGCGCTTCCTGACCGAATTACTTCCCGGTCAGACAACGACACTGGAGTATCACTTCAAGGATTTTGAGTCATTGATGGGACGCCGAATTCGTCTTCACCTCCGCGAGATAAACGGCCCCCGCATCCACAACATCGAGGTCGAAGTCGACTGACCGGCAACGGCTGCGGTCGCCAAGGCGTTATTTGCCCAGAACGTATGCCAACGCCCGGGTCAGTTCCGCGTCGCGGTTGGGTGGGAAAGCGTGCCCCAGATCGGGGTAGACCACGAGGCTGACATCGAACCCCGCAGCCGACAGTTCCCTCTTTGACGACCGGTTGGATTCCACCGTGGCTTCGCGGTCGTCCGCTCCAATCATGAGGTAGTACTTGGGACCGGTTGATGCGTTGACGTTCGCGCCCGTCGAGCTCACCCCGGCGAGCCGCCCCGCGACGGGAATGACGCCTGCATACGCCGACGGCGCGCGCTCGGCGATCCCGTACGCCATGCTTGCTCCCTGCGAGAAGCCGGTCAGGACCACCCGCTTCGTATCCACATTGTGCTGACTCATGGCCTGACTGAGAGCGCTCTTCACGATGACCTCAGCCTCATCGAGATCCCCCCAGCCGAAACCCGACATGCTGACGCTTCGCATCGCGCGCGGTATGACAAGGATGGCGCCGGCCTTACCCGCGGCGTCCGCCCAAACGCGCGAGAAGTTCTCCGCGTTACCGCCGTAACCGTGCATCGCGATGATTAGCGGCGCGGGTTTCGTGTTGTCCAGGCTCGATGGTGGAACAATCAGCGGCTTCCCGGTTCCGGCGCGCTCGAGGCGGGGCTTCTGACGTTCCCGCGCCTGGCCGACGATCTTGTCAAACTCCGGCTCCGAATGCAATGAATCAAGATCCGTATCACGCTGGAGATGTCCGGGGTCGTCCCAACCAAGTGCCACGCTCTTGGCAAGCCACTGGAGCGCGTCTTTCTTGTCCCCGTTCAACGCGTACACGCACGCGAGATTGTAGGCTGCCGTGATGTTCTTCGGTTTGAGCCTCACCCACTGTAGGCCGATCTCGATCGCCTTCGCGTAATCGCCGGCTGCGTGCGCTTGCATGTACTTGCGTGACAAGTCCCTGCTGCGGAGCGGGCCTTTGACTTGCGCCGCGGCGTCAGCCGCAAACATCGCCAACGAGAGCAACGCGCACAGCACGCCGATTTCGTGTTTCTTTGGTTTATCCATCATCGATCACCCGCTCCTTTCGCGGACGTTGTGGCACGCCGAGGACGGGCGCGTGGCCCGGCCCCATCATTCTCGATTCTACTTCCTTACGTTCTCGATGGCCACCGGTCGTGAGTCGCGGTGACGGGCGGGGGCGGCCGACGCGCCGGCTACGCAGGCGACACGTGATTGGACGCGCGGATTTTGTCGGGGACGGGGTTCAAGTCCCAGATGATCCCCAAGGACGACAACGCGACCAATGCGTAGTAGGTCAGGTCGATCTCCCACCAGTAGAACCCCTGGCGCGTGGCGCCGGGGTAGTAGTGGTGGTTGTTGTGCCAACCCTCGCCGAGGGTCAGCAACGCCAGCCAGACGTTGTTGCGGCTGTCGTCCTTGGACTTGTAGCGCTTGCGGCCAAAGATGTGGGTCAGCGAGTTGATGGTGAAGGTGGCGTGTGCGACGAAGATCGTCGAGACGAAGAAGCCCCACACGAGCATCTGAAATCCGCTGGTGCCTAATTGGGGCGCCCAGGTCTCAAGCGCCACGCCGAGGCAGAACACGGCGATCCCGAGAAGTAGGGGGATCAGATTGTCGAAGCGGTTGAGGAAACGCAGTTCCGGGTACTTGGCCAGATCCTGAACCGCGTCGAGATTCGTGTCGAAATTGGACTTCGACGTGATCCAGCCCACGTGAGCCCAGAAGAATCCGTGCTGGCGTGGTGAATGCCTGTCTTCGTCCTGGTCGGAATAGCGATGGTGATGCCGGTGATGAGCCGCCCACCACAGCGGGCCGCGCTGCACGGCGGTATTGCCCGCGACCGCGAAGACGAATTGGCCGGCGCGGGATGTCTTGAAAGTTCGATGCGAGAAATAACGGTGGTAGAAGCCGGTGATGGCGAACATTCGGACGACGTACAACGCGGCGGCCACTCCGATTGCGATCGGGCTCCATCCGACCCATATCACCGCCAGGCACATCAGGTGCAGGCCGATGAATGGAATGATGCGATACCAATCGACCTCGTAGCGATCGGCTGCCGCGGTTGCGCCGGCGGTGCGGGAGTTGTCGAACCAGAGGCTCACCGAGCGGATCATTGAACGGACGTGCCCGGCCTGCTTCACGCGTTCGTCAGGCTTGGCGTGTGTGGAGGGAGTCCTCTCGGAGATCCGCGGATCGTTCGCGCCGCCGGAAGAAAGAGTCTGCGTCATGATTGCCTCGTTTCCTTTGGATCACCGGCGGGAGGGACGGGGACTCCCCGATTGAGTCAGCCGAAGGTTTCAGTTCCATTCCGTGCCCGCGCCAATGGCCGGGGATTTTAATTGCCGCTGGTTGATTACGCAAGGGCCTGCCCGCGTCCTGCCCCGGACCGGGGACGCGGGGGTGAAGCTCTGTGCGACGCCGCGTTGGATGCGTCTGCGGATGCCGCGGGGGTGATTTCAGTCTTGATTCGCGGGTCGCCTGTTGGTCGCACATGCGGACGTCACTCCGTGGCGAATCGCCGCGAGTGCCGCGCCACGCAATCGGTCGTCGGGGATCGATCGACACGCTCGGGCCAACGCCGCGGCGTCTACCCAGCCACATGCGACGAGCGCGCTCGCCAAAATCGAGAGCGCCGCGTGATGTGGTCCCGTCGCGTTTTCGTAGGCGGGTACGTCGACGTGCTCGAGCGTCGCGCGCGTGGGCGGGACGTGGACGCCGTTGGCGACGACCAATCGGCAGCGATCGCCGAGATGACCGACGCTCCCCAACCGGTCGGCGCCGGACTGGCTCAAGACCACGACCAGCCTGGGTTCATCGACACCGGTGTATCTGATCGGGAGGTGGTCGAAAATCAAGTCACCGACGCTCGGCGCGCCGGCGCGCCGGTCGCTGATGTCGTCGCGCTGAAACGCGAACGCGCCCGCCGCCGCCGCCGCGCGTCCGACAAACTCGATGGCGAATGCGACGTGCTGATTGACATCGCCCGCGACACGGATTTCGATGCGATCGTCGACGGCCCACGTCGCGACATCGGCAGCGGGGCCGGCACAGGCCGGC
>JAJDDS010000657.1 GCA_029260195.1 Phycisphaerae bacterium | reverse complement strand
GAGGGCGTCGGGGTCGGCGGACCACGTCACCTGTTCCGGTGATATGGAAGCGAGCGCTCGGATAAGCCAATCGACGGGCGCGCGCGCGGATTCAATGTCAAGGGGTGTCACTGACGGGGAGGCTTCGCTGCGGGACTCGATGTCGTCGAGTCTCGTTCTGCCGAGAAGGTAGAGTTTCTCTCTGGCGCGGGTCATCGCGACGTAGAGGAGGCGGAGTTCCTCGGCGCGGGTGCGGCGGTCGATGGATGCGGCGACGAGTTGATGAGCGGCGCTGGGGTACTCGATCATGCGCTCGGGATCGACGACGCGCGGTCCGATGCCGCCATGTCGGTCGAAGATGATTCGCCCGCTCTTGTCGGTGAGGTTGAACTTGCGACCCAGGTCAGCCACGAAGACGACGGGGAATTCGAGCCCCTTGCATTTGTGCATGGTCATAATCTGGACCGCGCCGGTCGCATCGGCGGGGTGGGGGGCGGCGCCGAGTCCCTGATCCGTTGCGTCGAGGGCGTCGAGATGGGCAATAAAGCGGCGGAGCCCCTGGTTGCGGAAATCGCCGAACCGTCGGGCACGCTGATGGAACCAGAGCAGGTTCCGTCGTCGTCGGTCGCCGTCGGTGAGGCCCACGACGTAGGCGAGGTAGCCGGTGTCGTGGAGGATGCGACGGACGAGGTCCGCCACGGGTTGGCGGCGTGCGGCGCGGCGAAGGTCGGTGAGGTGGTCGCGGATGCGGCGAACGCGCTCGCGAAGGTTGGGATTGTCGCCCTCATTGGGATAGCGCCGAACAGTGTCATGGAATGGCACTTCCCGGTCAAGATTCCGGATGGCGAGCAGGTCGTCTTCGTTGAGTGGTTGGCCAAGGACGGTCGAGCGGAGGACGGCGGCGAGCGGGATGTCCTGGTGCGTGTTGTCGATGACCTGGAGCAGGGCGCGGACGTCGTTCAGCTCGGTCGTCTGCCGGGCGATGGCGCCGGCGTTGGACTGTGCGGTGATGCCCATTCTGCCGAGAAAGGTGGCCAGCCGGTCGGCGGTGTGGGACGCGCTGCGGAGCAGTATGGCGATGTCACCTAGCTCGAGAGGCCGGCCGTCCCCGACGGTCATGCCGCCGGCAATCAGTTGCTGGATTTCGGCACCGATGACGTAGGCTTCGCGCTCGATGGTCTCCCATTCGGAGGCGTCATCCGGGTTGACGCGCATGGGGGGGGCGTGGCGGATGTCGCTGTCGTCGTCGCCGCTGTCGGGTCGGGCGGCGGGTCCTTCGAGGTCGAGCAAGTGGACGTCGACGGTGGGCGGCGCGTTGTTCTGCGACTCGGGACGTCCGGGGTGGAGTGCGTGGTTCTCATCGTAGTCGATGTCGCCGACGGCGCGACGCATGAGACACGAGAATAGCAGATTGACCGCCCGGAGGATGTGCGGTTGGCTGCGATAGTTTTGGAGCAGGTGGATGGTGTGGCTTCGGTCAGGGCTCTTGTTGCACCGGTCGATGCGATCACGGAAGACGTCGGGCTCTGCCGATCGGAATCCGTAAATACTCTGCTTGACGTCGCCGACGGTGAACAGGTTTGCGACCGATTCGGGGGTGTCCTCGCGGCTGACGCGGCGGAGGAGGGCGTCCTGGAGGGGGCTGATGTCCTGGTATTCGTCGACGAGAATGTGATCGAATCGGTCGCGCAGCGCGGCGACGACCTGGGGATCGTCGAGGAGGCGGTAAGCGAGTCTCTCCTGGTCGGCGAAGTCGATCACGCCGAGGCGGTGCTTGGCGGACTGGAAATCCTCGCGGAACGCGGCGGTAATGTCGGCCAACGCAGCCACGACGGGTCGGATACTCCGGAGTCCTTCAAGCGTCTCCTCGGGCGTGAACAGTGCGAATCGGTCGCGGAGCCGCCCCTGGAATCGCTTGCGCGCGGCGTCGAATACGCGCTTGGCTGCTTCCTTTTCCGCCAGTTCGTTCGCGTCGTCCTTTGACGCCTTGGGCAGCCCTTTTCTCGCGGTGAGTTCAAAACCGGCCATTTGCCTTTGGAGCATTTCAATTCGATCGGCGGGCGGGCCGCCGCCCTCCAACTGTTCGCGCCACGATGTTAGTGCGACGCTCAATTCCGCGATCTTCCCGCCATAGTAGACGTCGAAAGGGTTGCCCGAGTTCACTGTGCAAGCGTCCTGTTCGGCGCTCGACAGTTGGATGCCAAGTTCGCGGCGCAGCGGCTCGATGACGTAGCGCTCGAGCGGGTTTGCGTCGCCCGTCAGTCGCTCGGCGGCGTGGGCCAGCCAGCCGTCGGGATCGGGTAGACTGTCCAGGTAGTTGGCCAGTCGCAGGACAGTCTTTCTGATGGAGTCGTCATTGCCCAGTCCGTATACGTCTACGAGATTACGGAACCGCTCGGCCGTGGGGGCATCGTCTTGATAGAGTCTGTCGAAGAGTCTGTCGAGTGTCGCAGTCTTGAGAATGCGGAGTTCGTCGTCGGGCAGCAGTGGGGCGGCGGGGTCGATGTCCACTTTATTGAACCAGCGACGGATGATCCAGTTGCAAAAGGCGTGCATGGTTGAGATGCGCGCTGTTTCGAGCAGGGCGGACTGTTCGCGCAGGTACGGGTCGCGGGGGTCGTCGCGGAGGCGCTTCTGAAAGTTGGCGCGGATGCGGTCCTTCATTTCGGCGGCTGCGTCTTCGGCGAACGTGACCACGAGCAGGCGATCGATCCCGCAGCGGAGGGGCGGCGGCGCGTCGCAGACGAGGTGGGCGCACCGCTCCGCAAGGACGGCTGTCTTGCCGGAACCGGCGGCTGCGGAGACGACGACGCTGCGGCCCAGTTCGGTGATGGCGGCGCGCTGATCGGATGGACAGTTGATCTCAGACAACGTCG
>JAJDDS010000656.1 GCA_029260195.1 Phycisphaerae bacterium | reverse complement strand
GGGGGCGCGGCGGGGTGAATTGGGACCGCTCGCGCGCGACGGGGCAAAATCGGCGCGCGTTGGGGAGTACCGTGGGTACCAACACAGTTAACCGGTCCGCGTGTTGCGCGCGTCGGGCGTGTCAAAGAAAGCTCAAGTTGGACGCGCGCGGCGCGGGCGTTTTGAGGTGGCGCGTGATGTTGCGCTGCGCGCGGCGAACTCCGCGCGATGGTCGTGAAACGGCTTCAAATCAACGCGGGTTTTCGCCGACAAGATGGTGCGAAGATTCATGATCAGGATGATCGAGGCCTTGGCCTTGGGAGCTCAGGATGAGCGACGGTCTTCAGTCCAACGCGTTACGTGAACGCCTAACCGGGAAGTGGCAGATCCCGTCGTTTGGTGTGGCTGTGACGGCGCTGGTCTTCGCGATCCTCACCTACAAGACGCCCATCGACAAGATTCCGTTTGATCGTCTGCGTGCGGAGCTTCCCCAGCTTGTGGCGGAGGGGCGTTACACGGCGGCGATCGAGATGGCGGGGGTTTTGTTCCTGGTTCCGGACAAGACTGTCGCCGACCTTGCGGACATTCACGCGTCGCTGGGGCATGCGCGGTTGCTGCGTGCGGTTCGCGGCGGCGTCCAATCGCCGTCGATCGGTCGGTCGGTGGTGGAGCATTTTCGCCTTGCGGCTGAGGGGGGGCATGATTTCAGCGCGTCGGATCACGAGTCGGTCGGTCGGGCGTACGACTGGTCGAGGCGTTACGAGGCTGCGGTTGAGCACTACGACGCAGCCATCGCGTTGTCGCGTGTTGCGGATATGGATCTTCGGTGGCGATCGGCGCGTTTGCACTCGGACGAGGTTGGGACGTCTGTCGAAGAGATGCACAAGATACTGGGTGATCTGATTCGGGATGGCGGGAATCGCCCGGATATTCTGGCGTGGGCGCTTGAGCACGAGATCGACTATCTGGGTGACGAGGGCCGTTTGGATGAGGCGAATGAGCTTCTGACTCAGAAGGGTCGGTATTTCGAGTCGGATCGGTGGGGGGGCTGGCACGCTTATCTGGCGGCGTACGTGATGTACCGGGAGGGGCGTTATGACGAAGTTGAGGGCCGGTTGCGACTACTCCGGGACGGGTTGGGGCTTCGCGACGAGCTTCACGCGCGGACGGGATGGATGTTGGGTCGCGTGGTGTTGGGCGTTGACGGGGGTCAGCGTCCGATTGAAGCGATGTCGTTCTTCCAGGATGCGATGTCGATCGGTCTGTCACCGGTGTACTCGGCCGCTGCGGAGTTGGGTCTGGCGGAGTCGTTGGTTTCGTTGGAGCGTTTCGACGAAGCGTTGGAGCGTTACGCGGGGGTTCTGGGTCGGATGAAGCGGTTGGCGGGGAGTCGTCACCTTTCTCGCGCGGTGATCGAGTCGTCGTTGACGGTGGTGAGCGAACGGTTGCGTCAAGCGGGTCGCGCGGAGGCGGCGCTTCGTTTCGCGCGCACGGCTCTGACAGTGGATGAGTCGGGTCCGGCGTCGCGGCGATTCATTCTGATGGAGCGTCTGTCGGATCTTCTGGCGTCGGTGGCTCGGGGGAAGCGAGCGGAAGCGGATGCACTCGCGTCGGGTTTGGGTCCGGCGTTGGGAGATGGGGAGGCGGGGCGGGGCGCGCGTGGATTGAATGGGGACCAGTCGCACGGGACTGGTCCAAACCGGGGGGGGGAAGATGAAACGCGTGGGCGAATCCTCGCGCTTCGGAATGAGGCTCGGGTGCTCTTTTTGGAATCGGGTGACTACGGGGCTCGTGTTGCGGCGTTTGCGACAGGCGATGCGGATCGGGCGACGGCGTTGGCTTGGCGCGCGGTTGAGCGTGTCAATGAGAGTGGCGACCTCAGGGCGATCGTGGAGACGATGGGGAACTTCATGGTGATGCATCCTGGGAGTTCGTACGTCCCGCGGGCGCTTCGTTACCAGGGTCAGGCACTGCAATCGTTGGGTCGTCTGGGCGAGGCGGTTGACGTTTATCAGTCGAACCTGCGTCGTTTTCCGAGGACACCGGACGCGGGGGCATCGATGATTCCGTTGGCGCGGTGCTACATGGGGATGGGGAAGAAGTACGCGGATTTGGCGGAGAAGTCATTGCGTTTGGTGTTGGACGATTCGGATGTTTTCACGCCGATGGCGCCGGAGTACGCGGACGCGTTGTTTCTTCTGGGGGAGCTTCTCAATCGTAGCGGAGCGTACGAGCGGGCGGTTCCGGAGTTGGAGGAGGCGATGGAGCGGTACCCGAACGACGCGCGCACGGCGCGGGCGCGATTCCTGCTGGGGGACTGCTATCGGCAGAGTGCGTTGGCGTTGTCGGAGGATTCCGCGGATGCGAGTTTCGCCGCGCAACGGCAGCGGATTCAGGCTGAGCAGCGTGAGCGGTTACGCCAGGCGGCGGATCTGTTTGCGCGGACGGTTGAGGACTTCGACTCGCGCGGCGTGGACGTTTTGGACGGGTTGGATCAGGTATATCTTCGGCATGCGCGTTTGTACTGGGCGGATTGTCATTTCGAGCTCGGGGAGTACGGCGAGGCGCTGTCGCACTACGAACGGGCGGGGTGGGTCTACAAGGACACAACGTCAGCGCTGAGCGCGTACGTTCAGATCATCAACTGTCACGTTTTCATGGGGAATGGAGCGGACGCGGCGGCGGCGTTGCGTCGGGCGCTGTATTTGGTGGACACGATGCCGGCAGAGACGTTTGCGGCGGACGTAGGGTCGGAGTCCCGTGCGGATTGGCGTAGTTACTTCGAGTGGGTACAGAAATCAGACCTCTTTTGAAAGTGATGAAGATGGCGGAATTGGTGACTGAGAGGAAGCGAGCGGGTTCCCCCGCGGCGGGGTGTGTTTCTGGCGCCGATCCGTCTGACGTCGAGACGTTCCTCGATCTTTTGGATCGGCAGATGTTGATCTACGCGCGGCTGGGCAAGCTGGTTGTGCGGCAGCGGGAGTTGGTCGCGTCGGAGGATCCGGCGCCGCTGTTGGCGCTGCTGGCTGAGCGTCAGGAGGTGACGCGTCAATTGGCTGAGTTGAGTGCCCGTACAGAGCCGTATCAGTCGCGGTGGGAGGGGTTGCGTGGGGAGATGTCCGAGTCGGAGCAGGTTCGGGCGCGTGAACTTCTGGGTCAGATTCGCGTGTTCCTTCGTGACATCTTGGAGGCTGACGGTGAGGACACGAAGCGTCTCGAGGTTCGGAAGCGTCGTGTGGCGGATGCGTTGGGTGGATTGGCGCCGCACGGGGCGATGTTGTCGGCGTACGGTCAGGGTCGTGCCACTTCTGGCGGGGCGTTGAACCGGGTGGACGAGGGCGAATGATCACAGCGACATGCGACATGCCGGAGGCAGCGGTCGAACGGGCGGTTTCGGCCCGTCCCAGCCCGCGCGAATTGGAGTTGGGCGCGATTATTGATTCGTACAATAGCGTGACGGAGAAGCTCAAGGCGTCGCACGACGTATTGACGACGGAGATTCGACGTCTTCACGAGCGTCTCGCCGAGAAGGATTTGGAGCTTGAGCGTCGTCGTCGCCTGTCGGCATTGGGGGAGATGGCGGCGGGTGTTGCGCACGAGGTTCGGAACCCATTGGGCGGAATTCTGTTGTTCGCGACGTTGTTGGAGAAGGACCTTCAAGAACGACCTGAGCTGGCTCGACGCGCGGCGCAGATTGCGTCGGCGTCGCGGTCGCTCGAGGGCGTGGTGGGGGACATTCTGGCGTTCGCGAATCCACAGGCACCGCGTTGCGGGTCCGTGCGGGTGGCGGACGTTGCGCGGGACGTGATTGGGCTGTTGCGTCCGCGCTGGGAGAAGCTGGGGTGCACGGTGCGTCTGGCGTCGGTAGCGCCGGCGGCGTTGGCGCGGGGGGAGGCGGACCAGATTCAGCGGGCGTTGTTGAACGTGGTGTCGAACGGGATCGACGCAGCGGGGCGATGCGGGGAGGTGTGGGTGACGGTACGTGACACTCATGGGACGGACAGCGTGACGGTTTCGGTCTCGGACAACGGTCCCGGGGTACCGGCGGAGTTGAAGGACCGGGTCTTTAATCCGTTCTTCACGAGCAAGGACTCGGGGACGGGTTTGGGATTGGCGATTGTGCATGGGATTGTTGAGGCGCATGGGGGTGAGGTTCGCGTATCGGCGCGCGACGGCGGGGGGGCGGTTTTTGATTTGGTGTTTCCGCGTCCCGAACAGTCGCCGTTGGGGGCGGAGGAGCGAGTCTGATGGCGTCCATATGTGTCGTTGACGATCAAGCGGTGATGCGTGATTCGATCACGGAAACGCTGGAGTGTGCGCATCACAAGGTGCGTCCGTTCGGGAATCCGGAGGAAGCGCTGGAAGTGGCTCGAGACGAGTCATTCGACTTGATTCTGACGGATCTGAAGATGCCGAGGATGGACGGATTGTCGCTGATCCGCGCGCTCCGGGAGGCGCGCTGCGAGACGCCGATCATCATCATGACGGCGTATGGATCGGTCCCGGACGCGGTGGAGGCGATGCGTCTTGGGGCGTTCGACTTCGTCCAGAAGCCGTTCGAGGCGGAGGGGCTGGAGATGCAGGTGGACCGGGCGTTGCAGCACCATCGGCTTCGATCGGAAAACGACGCGCTGCGGACGTCGCTGGACGATCTTCGCAAGGACCGGCGGATGATCGGTGATGGGGAAGCGATGCGTCGGGTCCGGGAGGAGATCGCGCAGTACGGCGAGAGCGACGCGACGGTGTTGATATCGGGTGAGTCGGGAACGGGGAAGGAGTTGGCGGCGTCGGCGATTCATGCGTCGTCGTCGCGGCGTGATCGTCCGATGCTGTGCGTGAACTGCGCGGCGCTATCGGCGAGCCTTTTGGAGAGCGAGCTGTTCGGTCATGAGCGGGGCGCGTTTACGGGCGCGGATCGATTGCGGCGGGGGCGGTTTGAGCTTGCGGCGGGGGGAACCCTGTTGCTTGACGAGGTTTCGGAGATGGCGTTGCCGTTGCAGGCGAAGTTGCTGCGAGTGCTGCAGGAGGGCGAATTCGAGCGGGTCGGCAGCAGCATGCCGCGGCGGGCGGACGTTCGCGTGATTGCGACGACGAACCGCACGCTCGAGGATTGGGTGGCGAAGAGACGGTTCCGAGAGGACTTGTACTACCGGCTGAATGTCTTGCCGCTCCGCATGCCGCCGTTACGTGAGCGCCGCGAGGACATCCCGGATATCGTGATGCATGTGCTGGTCCGGTTGACGGGGCGGAGCGGATCGTCCGCCCCATCGGTCGATGCGGAGGCGATGCGCGCGCTGAGTGGGTACGGTTGGCCGGGGAACGTGCGGGAGTTGGAGAACGTCTGCCATCGTGTTGTGGCGATGCTCTCGGGCGAGGCGATCGGGCGGGAGCATGTGGAGCAGTGGTTGTGCGGTTTGTCGCGTCGGTCATCGGGCGCGGTTGACGCGGGGTTCGGGGATCTTCGTCCGGGGCGGATGTTACAGGACATGGAGCGTCGTTTGATCGAGCGGACGTTGAAGCAACACAACGGCCACCGGGTGAAATCGGCGAAGGCGCTCGGTATGGGTGTGCGGACGCTGGGGTTGAAACTGAAACAGTGGCGGGAGCAGGACGTGGCAAACGCGAATCGCGAGCCGATGGCGGTGGTGGCGTGATGGGGTGTGGAACATGCGCATGGAGTGTCCTGCGGGGCGCAGGAAATGCGCGTGTCGCGGGAGGCGGTCCGTGTTCCTGGGCGTGCTGCGGGGAGGATGGTGGATTGGTATGCGTCGTGCAGTCGGTCTCGGGAGATGGCGGCGGACGGACTCCGCGCCAGCGATCAGCGAGTGAGGGCGTACGCGAATGATACTCGAGAACCTGACGAACCGCGGCGCGACGCCGGCTCTGCTCAATACGCTGACGTTCGCGGAGGCGCGGCATCGGATGCTTGCGGAAAACGTTGCGAACTGGCATACGCCGGGCTTCAAGAGCAAGCAGCTCGATGAGCGCGGATTTCAGCGGGCGTTGCGTCAGGCGTTGGACGAGAAGGGTGGCGACCCAGACGCTCCGTTCGTGGTCGACCTCGGGAAGCAGGCGCGGTCGGGTCCGGACGGAAGCCTGCGCGTGACGCCGACGATTGAGCCGGTCGACAACGTGTTGTTCCACGACGGCACGAACGCGTCGATCGAACGGATGATGTCCGACATGGCGCGGAACGCGATGACACATCAGACAGCGAATACGATCCTGCAGGGTTATTACGACGGGATGAGGAAAGCGATTCGCGGTCGGTTGTAACCGCGTGAAGGACTGATCGCGGA
>JAJDDS010000655.1 GCA_029260195.1 Phycisphaerae bacterium | reverse complement strand
GCGCACCACGCACTCGATCGGCACGACCGCAGTCTTCTTGCATCGCATCGTGCGCCCGCGAAGCTGATCAAGATACGGCTCCAGGCCCGCTGGCGCCCGATCGGTAACGACCTCGATCAGATGATTGGCCACCCCATCCCCAAGCCAATCGAACCAAAACCCCGATATCCGAGTCAGCATCTCCCCCTTCCCCGGGATCGGGCTGGGGAGAATCACGTCGTAGGCGCTGATGCGGTCGGTCGCGACCAGCAGTATCTCTTCGCCGAGGTCGTAGATGTCCCGGACCTTTCCACGTCGAACGGGGACATTCGGAATACTCGTTCGCACCACAACGGCGCTCGGATCGTGAATCATGAGAGGGGACTCCGGCTCGATTCTCTGTTCATGTCAGACGTCGCCGACCATCGCCGACCGGCTCGCCGCTTCTTATACACGAAACCCCCGCCCTCTCCCACCGATGTGGGACTCCGGTCGCCACCGGTCCCCCCCGGCATCCAATCCCGGGCCGACTCCCCGCGACGACCGAACGGTCGACCGCCCTCATGGGTGAACATCCGTATTTCGGTTGTGGTCGAACCTATGCGTTGTCTTGCCGTGAAGGCGTGGGTGTGCAGCGCCCGGCGGCACCGGCATAGCCGTAGTCATCGCGGAGTCGCTCGAAGATGCGGCGTTTGGTGTGGCGTTGTTTGCGGTGGACGCTTCTGTCCTGCTGGGGGATTTGATCGATGGTCTCGACGTGGGGTTCGATCTTGCGTTTGGCTCGGGGCCTGCCCAGCCGGTATCCAGGCGGCTCGCTGTGGTCGAGGATCTTCCTCAGCGTATCCCAGTGGATCCCAAACTGTCGACACACGCTCCGTTTGCTTCTGCCTTCGGCGAGCACCAGCCGCCGAATCTCTGCCCCTTTGTCCATGTTCGTAAACACCCTTGATAGCCCTCGTTGTTTTCATGCCGAATCGAAACCTCACAGGGCTCGATTCTGCCCGAAAACCAGCCAGGACGGCCGAGGACGCTCCGCTTTTCAACCGCCGTTCACAACGGAGTCCTTGGGAGGGACAACAACAACAGGGACAACAGGATGTGGTGCGCAGCTCCATCGGACAATGTTGTAGGCGTCGACATCGGTTGTCGGCGCGAACGTACCGCCGGCATACAGGGCGATCTCGTCGGCGGCGGCGAACCGAGCGAGAGTCGACAGTCTGCCGTCGACGCCGGCAGGCAGCGCGGACCATCCCGGGGCGCTCCAGCGTGCGATGTGAGATGCTTCGGTACCGCCGGCGTGGGTGAACTCCCCGGCTGCGTAGAGGGCGGGGCCTTCGCCGTCGTTAAACACGAGAAGCGCGTTGACCGTTCCGTCCACTCCCTCACCCACCGGCGACCATGACGATCCGTCCCAGCGGGCGACGAAACCAGTATCCACTTCGTCCGCAATCGTGAAGGCGCCACCCACGTAGAGGGCTGGACCCGATCCATCATCGTACACGGCAGCTGCTAGGGCGGCGCTGCTGAGCCCGTCGCCCAGCGGCGACCATTTCATCCCGTCCCAGCGGGCAACTCCGTTGACGATCCGGCGTCCCGCGGTCGCGAAGGCGCCAACCGCGTAAAGCGCCGAACCGCGACCATCGTCGAACAGGACCATGTCGAACACGACGCTGTCAACGCCGGTCCCAAGGGCGCGGTAAGTCTCGGCATTCCAGCGGGCGGTGCCGTTGAGTTCCAGGCCACCCGCGTGCGTGAAGGCTCCGCCGATGTGGAGTCCGGAGTGACCAACGTCGTCGAACGCCGCAAGCGTTGTGACCGGACCGTTCAACGGTAACGACAGGCAACAAGCCTGCGCCGTCGCCGCGGGGCACACGGAATCGGCGCAGCTCGATCCGCCGCCTTGTTCCGTTCCACCCGCACGCACGCACGCGCCCGCGGCTAGGTCACGACAACTGCCCGACATCAGGCAACAGGCTTCGGTAGCTTGATCGACGCAATCCAAGCCGTCGCAGTCCGTTCCCGATCCTTGCGCAACGCCGCCCAGGACGCGGCATGCAATGGGATCTGTCTCGGTGCATGCTTCGGTGGGAAGGCAGCAAGCTTCGGCCGGTGGGTGGGCGCACTGCGCCGTCTGGCACCGCGTGTCCGGTCCTTGGGGCGCGCCACCTATGGCTAGACACTCGTCGCGGGTCAATTCGGTGCAGTCATCGGATTGGCCGAAGATGCTGAGGCAGCAAGCCTCGATGGGAGTGTCGGGGCATGACACTTGTTCGCACGTTGTCGCCGCGCCTTGTGGGACGCCGCCGGAGGCCAGACACTCGTCGCGGGGCAACTCGTTGCAGCCGGTTTCGCCAAGCGACGACCATTGCCCACCGCGGAACCGCGCGATGAAATGTGCCTCGACATCGCCCGCCTGCGTGAACTCGCCGCCGGCATACAGCGCAGGACCCGTGCCGTCATCCCATACGGCCAACGCAAAAACGGGTCCGTTGACGCCTTCCCCGAGCGGCGTCCATGCTTGACCGTCGAATCGGGCGATATTGCCCGCCTCGATGCCGCCTATCGAGGAGAGTTGCCCGCCGACGTATAGCGCCAGCCCCGACCCGTCGTCAAAGACCGCGAGTGCGCGCACCGCATCG
>JAJDDS010000654.1 GCA_029260195.1 Phycisphaerae bacterium | reverse complement strand
GGGTGACCCTCAAGATGATGCCCGTCCTGCAGCGGATCTACCAGCAGATGTGCGAACCCAAGTGGGTGATCAGCATGGGCGCTTGCGCGAGCACCGGCGGCGTGTTCGACACGTACGCGGTGGTGCAAGGCGTGGATCAGTTCATCCCGGTGGACGTGTACGTACCGGGCTGCCCACCGCGACCCGAGACGCTGATCGAGGGGGTCATGGCCATCCAGCGAATCGTCGAGATGGAAGGCGTCAAGCGCAGTGCAGAGCGTGGCGGACTGGGGTTGGTGGCGCAGTCGACGGTCCAACTCAACACGGCGGGGGCGCATTCGTAGAATGCCAAATGGGAACGGCGGAGCGGCATGGAACCATCGACGTTACAAGTGATCGCAGTCTTGAAGCAAGCGTTCCCGGACGTTGATTTCGCGCCGGCGCCGCTGATGCACCGCGGCGACGCGACGGGCGGCGTCGAGCAAATCTACCTCCGCGTCGCGGCTGACAAGTTGTCGGCGGTGACGCGATTCCTTCACGACGACGAGCGTTGTGATTACGCGCAGCTTTGCGACCTGACCTGTGTGGACTATCTGGAATTCCCCAAGGCGCGGAATCGTTTTGCGGTGGTCTACTCGCTGCTGAGTCTTACCCGGAACCATCGGATCTGGATCAAATGTTTCGTGAACGATCCCGACCCCGAGGTGCCATCGGTGACGCATATTTGGAAGGGCGCGGAATGGATGGAACGCGAGGTGTGGGACATGTTCGGCGTCCGCTTCACCGGACATCCCGACCCGCGACGCATCTTGACGTGGGAGGACTTCAAGGCACACCCGCTGCGAAAGGACTACCCGCTTCGCGGGCGCGGTGAGCGCGAAGATTACCCGGTGCTAACCCGCGACAGCAGGTAGCGCGAGGAAACCCCATGGCGGACACGATTTCACCACCGAACGAAACCAACGCACACGAAGAAGCGTCGTCCGCGCGCTCCCACCTCAAGCCGGCGTCTCCGACGCCGGGCGTCGCCATCCACCCCACAACGTTTGCCCCCGAAGAACCCGGCGGCGACAACTGGAACCTCAACTTCGGGCCTCAGCACCCCGCAACGCATACAACATTGCGATTGGTGTTGGAACTCGACGGTGAACGCGTCATCACGTGTACGCCGCACATCGGGTACCTGCACAGCGGATTCGAGAAGTTGGGCGAGCATCTGAACTACAATCAGTACGTCGTAGTCACCGACCGGATGAACTACATCTCGCCGATGGCAAACAACATCGCTTGGCATCATGCTTGCGAGGTGCTCTTCAACATCCAGCTAACGCCGCGATGCACGGTCCTGCGAACAATCATCGCCGAGCTGGCGCGAATCCAGGATCATTTACTCTGCGTCGGGACTGCCGCACTCGACCTGGGGGCGTTCACCGCGTTTCTGTACGGATTCGCTGAGCGCGAGGTTATCAACGACCTCTTCGAGGAGATCAGCGGAGCCCGGTTCACGACCAGCTACACGCGCGTCGGTGGACTGATGCAGGACGTGCCCGATGGCTGGGCCGGGAAGGTCAAGACGTTCTGCAAGAAGCTCCCCAAGACGTTTGACGACATCACGTCGTTGCTCAATCGAAACCGGATTTTCGTCGAGCGCACCAAGGGGATCGGGTTCATCAATCATGATGACGCCATCAACTGGGGTCTCACCGGACCGTTGGCGCGGGCCAGCGCGGTGCGCCGCGATCTACGCAAGGACGAGCCGTACCTCTGTTACGCCGACAACTGGGATGGCCAAGGTGCGAGCGCGGTCGAATTTAAAGTGCCGATCGCGCACGGCGGCGACGTCTACTCGCGGTACCTGGTTCGTCTTGAGGAGATGCGGCAATCGCTGGTCATCATCGATCAGTTGATCGACGGTATTCCAGCCGGTCCCATCAACGTGCTGCCCGACGACAAGCAGACCCTGCCCGATAAGAACGAGGTGTACTTCAGTATCGAGGGGCTGATTCACCATTTTGAACAGGTGATGACCAACCGGGGCCACACGCCGCCGATCGGCGAAGCTTACGGCGCAAACGAAACCGCCAACGGCGAATTGGGCTTCTATCTAGCCAGCGACGGTGGGAGCGCGCCGTACCGGGCGCGATGCCGCCCGCCGAGTTTCATCAACTATCAATGCTTCCCGAGTTTGGTGGTCGGCCACCAGATCAGCGACGTGGTGGCGACCCTCGGGTCGCTAAACATCATCGCCGCGGAATTGGATCGGTGATGTGAGATCAGGTAACGTCCGTGCGCACGGTGGCGTCAGCGGTAACGGTTCGGCTGAAAGCGCCAGCCAGCCGCTATGGCGACGAGTAAAGCCCGACTTCGAGGCGGCGTTCATGGCTATCGAACGAGTCGAAAAACAACTTCGTGATTTCACCGCGGCACTCGATGCCGCGGGAGTCCCGTACGCGATCATCGGCGGAAACGCGGTGGCTGCCTGGGTTTCGACGATCGATCCGGACGCGATTAGAAGTACAAAGGATGTCGACGTCCTGCTGCGCAGGTCGGATCTGGACCGCGCCGCCGAGGCGCTTGAACCGATCGGAATGGCGCGCGACGAAGTACTGGACATTCCAATCTTCGTCGAGCGAAAAAATCCCTCACCGAAGCGCGCCGTCCACGTAATACTGGCCGACGAGCCGGTCAAGCCGCACGAGACGCGCCCGGCTCCGAGCGTGACAGCCGCCGTTCGCAGCCCGCAAGGCTACATGGTGATCGAGTTGCCCGAGCTGGTCCGCATGAAGCTCGAAGCAAATCGGCGGCACGATCAAGTGCATATGGAAGATCTCCTGCGGATCGGTCTCATCGACGCGGAATTGGCGGCTGGGCTGCCCGAAGATCTGCGCGATCGGTTGAGACATGTCCGTGACACGATGGAGTGGTTTACGGAACCGCCGAGTTTCTAAGCGGACCGGCAGCGCCCGTGACGTGAGGTTGTGAATGTCCTGGCAGACCATTGATCGAAACGTATCGCCCTACGCCGCGGGAAGCGAACCCGTCCTGAGCGAGGGCGTGCGCGAAAAGATTCGCTCGTTCTTCCCACGCTACGACACCAAACGCGCGGTGCTGCTGCCCGCGCTGCACATGGTGCAGGACGCGCTCGGACACGTACCCTACAAAGCCATGGCTGAGATCGCCGAGGTGCTGGAGATTCACCCGTCGGACGTGCTCGACACCCTCACCTTCTACACGCACTTCTGGACCCATCCCAAGGGCGAGAAGGTGGTGATGGCTTGTCGCAGCATCTCCTGCGAGTTGACGGGCGGACGAGAAGTCCTGGACGCCATCAAGTCGCATCTGGGGATCGGCGAGCACGAAACGACAGCGGACGGCAAGTACAGCCTGGTTACCGAGGAATGCCTCGCCGGGTGCGACCACGGACCTTGCATGTTGATTAACGAGAAGCTGCACAAGTGCGTCAAGGCAGCCGACGTCCCCAAGCTACTGGATGACGCGAAGAACGATCGGATCGAGGTGCCCCGGAGTGACCTGTTCGACGCACCGGAGCGCTCGAACAGCAACCAGCCATCGTGATGGATGCCACCGTTGCCAGACAATCCCACATGGTTCTACCGTCGCAACGACGGGCGGCTTTGCGTGTCGTCGGCGCTCCGCGATCGGATGATCGGGCTGGCGGCGGTGTACATCCTCTTCGCAATGGTGTTCGACGCGCCGCTCTGGAGGCCGGGTCATGTCCTTGCCCCGAATCAAAACGTTCAGGTGACCGAGGCGCAGGCGTGGTTGGACGGAACATTGGCGCTGCCCGAACGCCGGGGGGACACGGCGCTCTACGAAGGCCGAGTGTACAGTTTTTTCCCGCCGGTGATGACGTTTCTTTCGGTCGCGATTCTGCCATGGTCGCCAGAGGGCGTGCCGTTCAACGTGCTGGCGACCCTGTTCGTCCTCCCGATTCCGGGCTTGGCGTTTCTGCTGTTTCTGCGCCGGAGCGAGACGGTGGTGGCCGCTGTGGTGATGACGTGTGCGTTTGTGCTGGGCACGTCGGAGTTGGCGGTCCTTCGCCGCACGATGCAGTCAGGCAAGGTTTGGCACCTCAATCACGCAATCACGCAACTGGGGCTACTTCTATTCTTGCTCGATTATTTCGGGCGCCGCCGCATCTGGTTGGGCGGGCTGGGCGTGTTGGTCGCCTGCTGGGCGCGGTTCACGCTGGCCGTCTACCTCCTCCCGTTTTGCTGGGCTGCCATTACTTCGAAGCGGACGTCGCACCGGGTGATGGGTGCCGCGACGGCGGTACTGGCGGTTGGAGTCCCGATGACACTCAACGCGCTCAAGTACGACGATCCGCTTCGCCCGGGCTACCGGCTGGTGGACGAGGGACGGGACCACGCCCCCCCACGGGAACTGGAAGTCGGGTTCTTCTCGGTGCGGCACGTGCCGCGCAATCTCTACGCGATGGGCGTCGGGCCACCGCGGTGCAAGGAGACGTCCCGTGGCCGGCGGTTGGTACCAAACACGGACGCAACGGGGATCTGGTGGACGACGCCCCTGCTGCTGTACCTGTTCTTGGACGGGCGCCGCATCTGGCGGAGCGCGAAGTCCCAGCCACTGCTATTGTCCGTGGTGTTCGTGTTCGCGGCGCTGATGATGTACTACTGGACGGGTGCGACGCAGCGCGGGTACAACAGGTATTCGCTGGATTTCATGCTCCCGCTTCTGGTCATGATGACTCCGTTCGCCATGAAGGGCCGCCGCCGATATATCACACCGGCGATGGTCGCGTGGAGCGCGTATTATTTCGGTTGGTGGATCACGTGACGTCGGACTGGATGCGTATTCACGATGCCTAACTACGAACCCGTACTGCTTCGAAACGTAGGCGTGGAGAACGCGCGGTCGATCGACGTGTACCGCTCGCGCGGGGGCTACCGCTCCGCCGAGAAGGCGCTGAAACAGATGTCGCCCGACGACGTAATCGACGAGGTCAAGAAAGCCAACCTGCGCGGCCGCGGTGGCGCGGGGTTCCCAGCCGGGGTCAAGTGGACGTTTCTGCCGAAAGACCGCAAGCGGACCCTTCTGTGCGTCAACGCCGACGAATCCGAACCCCCGACGTTCTGCAACCGCGTGCTGATGGAGGAAGATCCGCACCAGCTCATCGAGGGAACCATCATCGCCGGCTACACGACCCGAGCGCAGATCGCGTACATCTACCTACGCGTCGAGTTCCACGAGCAATTCCACATCCTGCAAAAAGCCGTCGACGAAGCCTACGCAGCCGGGTTGCTGGGCAAGAACATCCTGGGCAGCGACTATTCGCTCGAAATCTACCTGCACCGCGGAGCCGGGGCGTATGTATGTGGTGAAGAGACCGGCTTGATCGAATCGATCGAGGGCAAGCGCGGTTGGCCGCGGATCAAACCCCCGTTCCCCGCTATCGAAGGGCTGTTCCGACAACCCACCGTCGTCAACAACGTCGAGACCCTGGCCAACCTGCCGCACATCATCGAGCGCGGCGCGGACTGGTTCCTGTCCATCGGTCCGCCGGGCAGCAGCGGGCCAAAACTGTTCTGCATCAGCGGACCGGTGAACCGTCCGGGCTGCTACGAAGGACCGATGACCATCACCTGCGAAGAGTTGATCATGTCCGATGAATACGGACAAGGGATGCGCGGAAGCGTACCGGTCAAGGCTGTGTTTCCCGGAGGGACCAGTATGGGTGTGCTCAAGGGTGACGAACTCGGAATGAAAATGGACTTCGACGATCCGCGCAACTACGGTCTGCTCGGGCTGGGAACAGCCGCCGCAGTCGTGGTCAACGCGGAGACGGACATTCGCCTGGTGCTTCGGAATCTTGCGAGGTTCTACGCCCTCGAATCCTGCGGCCAGTGTACCCAGTGTCGCGAGGGGACGAGTTGGATGTACCGGATCGCCCAGCGGATCGAGAATGGAGCAGGGAGAGTCGAGGATTTGGACCTGCTCGAGGAAGTCGCCGGTCGGATGGGCATGATGCCGGGGTTGAGTATTTGCGGCTTGCCGGATGGCGCGACCTTCCCCGTGCGGGGCGTCGTACAGAAATTCCGCGCCGAACTGGAAGAACGCATACGCAATCAGGACCCGGGAAAAGTGGAAGCGGTGTTAGCCGTGCTGAACTGAACCGATTAGAGCGCTGTTGATGGCTAAGATAACGATCGACAACAAGCAATTCGAATGCCGTGACGGGATCTCGGTGCTGCAGGCGGCGCTCGATGCCGGCAAGAACATACCGCACTACTGCTATCACCCCGGCCTCAGCGTGGTCGCGTCCTGCCGTCTGTGTCTGATGGAGATGCAGATGCCGCACCCCAAGACCCAGGAGATGGGCTGGGCACCCAAGCTGTTTCCATCGTGCCAAACACCGGTCAAGGAGGGCATGATCGTCCGATTCGATTCTGACGCGGTCCGCGACAATCAGAAGAGCTGCATGGAGTACTTCCTGATCGATCACCCGCTGGACTGTCCGGTGTGCGATCAAGCCGGCGAATGCCATCTGCAGGACTACAGCTACGAGTTCGGCAGTTCCGAATCCCGCATGGTCGAACAGAAGCACGTTACGCCAAAGAAGGACATCGGCCCCAAGACGCTGCTGTATTCGGACAGATGCGTGATGTGTACGCGGTGCGTGCGGTTCACTCAGGAGGTGTCCGGAACGCACGAACTGTGCGTGACCAATCGAGGATCGCGCAACGAGATCGACGTCTTCCCCGGGCTGCCGCTGGACAATCCGATGCAGGGCAACGTGGTCGATCTCTGTCCCGTGGGTTGCCTGCTTGACAAGGACTTCCTATTCAAACAACGGGTGTGGTTCCTCAAGAGCGCGGATTCGATCTGCCCCGGTTGCAGCACGGGCTGCGCGATCCGCGTCGACCAAAACGAAGAGACCGTCTACCGCCTCAAACCGCGATACAACCCCGACGTGAACGACTGGTGGATGTGTGACGAGGGACGGTTCGGGTCCAAATACATACACGACCCCAAGCGCATCGCGTCGCCGCACCTGCGCCGTGGACTCGAACGGGAGTCCGCCAACTGGGAGGACCTCCCCGAAGTCGTTCGCTACCGATTCGAGCAGCACGTCTCGCTGCGCGGCGGTGACAAGGTCGCGGTGGTGCTGTCGCCCATGATGGCCTGCGAGGAGGCTTGGCTGCTAATCAAGTTCATCCGCGGCGTCGCCCCCGAAGCCACCATCGCCACCGGCTTCATTCCCACAGATGGCGAGGTCCAGCATTTCCCCGCTGGCTGCGACGCGGCGTCCGCCAAATTCACCATCCGACCCGAGAAATGCCCGAACCGCCGCGGCGTCGAGATGATCGCCGAACAAGCCGGCGGAACCACCTGCGATTTCGACACGTTCGTCACGAGCGCAGCCGGCGGCGCATTCTCAGCCGCGTGGATCGTCGGCGGGTACCCGAGTGACTGGGTATCCAAGGAATTCGGTAAAGCCGCCGCGAAATTCGATCTGCTCGTTGTACAAGACATGTTCGAGAACGCGCTGACCAAGCTTGCCTCGGTGCTGCTGCCAGCCTGCGCCTGGGTCGAACGCGACGGGAGCTTCGTGAACCACGCGGGCAAGATTCAACCATTCGAGCGCGCGATCCGCGCGCCCGACGGTGCCAACCGCGACGGGCAATACCTGTTCGAGATCGCGGGATTCGAAGGGGTCTATTCAGCCGAGCGCGTGCGCGCGACGATGGCCATGGAAACCGCCGCGTTCGGCGAAGTCCTGGAGGCGCCGCTGAAACCGGCGCATCAGCATTAGGATGACGACGTTGGTGGAACTGCTCAAAGATCAATTCTGGTTCAGCGCGTTGATGACCGTCGGCATCGTGGTCGCCCTCCTCACCGCGCAAGCCTACTCCATCTATTTTGAGCGGAAGATATCCGCCTGGATTCAAGACCGCATCGGACCCAATCGCGTCGGCCCGCTCGGACTGCTCCAACCCCTCGCCGACGGCGGGAAGTTCCTGCTGAAAGAAGACATCATCCCCGCCAACGTGGACAAGCCGCTGTTTCTGCTGGCGCCGATGATCGCGTTCGGGGTCGCCATGATCGGGTTCGCGGTGCTGCCCTGGGGCGGCAACGTCGACCTGGACGCCGACGGCGCCGTCGATGTCGCCGCCCAGGTCGCCGACCCGGGAATCGGACTGCTGTACATTCTCGGCATCGGAAGCTTAAGCGTGTACGGCGTCGTCCTCGGCGGATGGGCGAACAACAACAAGTACGCCTTCTTCGCAGCCATGCGCTCGACGGCGCAGATGCTCAGCTACGAGATCCCGATGGGAATGGCCATCGTCGTCGTGGTCATCACGGCTGGGACACTGCGGCTTGAGGATATCGTCCTGTCGCAGATCGGCGACGGGCACGTTTGGAACATCGTTCTGCACCCGTTCGCGTTCTTCATCCTCCTGGTGACGCTGTTCGCCGAGACCAATCGAACACCGTTCGACCTCGCGGAAGCCGAGCAGGAGTTGGTCGGCGGGTATCACACCGAATACGGCGCCCTGAAGTTCGGGATGTTCTTCCTCGGCGAATACGCGCACATGATCACCGGCAGCGGGTTCATCGTCGTGCTGTTCCTCGGTGGATGGCACCTCCCGGGCGTGCCCGGACTGCAACCGGGCGACGTGTCCGTCGGCGCCATGCTCCTCAAGATCACGGTGATGGCCGGTAAGATCGCCGCCTTCATGTTCCTGTTCATGTGGGTGCGCTGGACGCTGCCGCGATTCCGATTCGATCAGTTGATGCGCCTGTCGTGGCAAGGCCTGCTGCCGATCAGCATGGCGCTGGCGGGTTACGCGACGGTGCTGGTGTATCTGGGTAAGTCGACGAGTATCCCGTGGGCGCTGGGTGGCAACATCGTGCTGCTGGCGCTGACGCTGGTCATCAGCCAACTACGACAAACGCCGGTGACCGGTCGGCAGACGAACATGCCGGCGATTTCGCTGACCTCGCCCGCGAAGGCAAGATGAAGGGACTAGGGGACATCGGAACGAGGGCACGGATGCACGAAGTGAAAGCGCAACAACGGATACGCCATGATGCGCATCGAGTTATTCCGAGCTGATGGATGACGGCTAATAGCTGACAGCTTCCTAATCATGATTGACGACCAAGACATCATCATCGTCGACGAGCCGGAGTTGACCGCCACCGAGCGTCTCTACCTGCCCCAGATCATCGACGGCATGCGCACGACCCTGCGCCACATGTTCAAGAAGACGATCACCCTGCAGTACCCCGAGCAAAAGCGCGAGCAGCGGATCGAGAACTATCGCGGAGTCCATCGACTGAACCGCGACGAGGAGGGCCGCGTGGCCTGCGTCGCCTGTTTCATGTGCCAAACCGCCTGCCCTGCGCACTGCATCCACATCGTCGGAACCGAATCACCCTGGGACGATCGCGAGAAATACCCGCTACAGTTCGACATCGACGAGCTGCGGTGCATCTATTGCGGCATGTGCGAGGAAGCCTGCCCGGTCGACGCGATCGAACTGACGCCGGAATACGACCTGGTCGGGCGCACGCGCGACGAGATGATCCTCGACAAGGAGAAGCTGCTCGAGGTGTTCGACCGAACCGTGGCGCTCAAACCGCGAAAGAACCCCAAAATCAGCGGATACGCCGGCACGGGTGATCGCGACGGTTGCCAAAGCGCGGGAGGCGGACAGTGAACACCGAGTGGTCATTCATGGTCTACGCGACGTTCGCGCTGGGAGCAGCCGCCGTCTATTTCCTGCTGCCGCACACCGGCCGATCGACCAAGACCGCTGGCCACGTACTCGGCGTCGCAGCCCTCGCCGCCACCATGGTGCTCTGCGCCAGCAAGTTTCTCGGAACCGAAGGCGCGAACATCTTCTTCTACTTATCCGCCGTCGTGGCTGTCGGTTCAGCCGTCAAGGTCATCACACACGAAAAACCCGTCTACAGCGCGCTCTATTTCGTGCTGACCGTGCTGGCCATCACACCGCTACTGATCCTGCAAGAGGCTGAGTTTCTCGCCGTCGCCCTCGTAATCATCTACGCCGGCGCGATTCTGGTGACCTACGTTTTCGTCATCATGCTCTCGCAACAAGGCGGTCAACCCATGCACGACCGGCAGTCCCGCGAACCGTTCCTCGCCGTCTTCGGCGGGTTCGTAACCATGGCGGCCATCGCCGGACAGATGGCTGCCCTACCGGAAGAGAAAGGCATCGTCGGCGACTTCGCGGTCGCCGCCGCGACGACCGCCATCAACGACCGCGGCGTGGACAACACGTCGCTCGTCGGAACTGCCATGATGACCGAGTACGTGGTCGCCTTCGAGGTCGCCGGCGTGCTCTTGCTAATCGCCATGGTCGGCGCGATCGCGATGTCCAAAAAGCGCGTGCCGGCGGAGACCGCGTTGACGCCGATGCCAGTGCCCGGAAAGGTCGGAAGAGAAGTCGAACCGTTTTGAGACGGTGGTTCATCGGGCGGCGCGAAAATGACGCTCGAATCGGTAACGCACGAACATGAATGACATCGCACCCTACATCATCCTAAGCGCGCTCCTGTTCGCCATCGGCATGGTCGGGTTCCTCTCCCGCCGAAACCTGATCGTGATCTTTCTCTCCACCGAAATCATGTTCCAGGGCGTCGTGCTCAACCTCGTGGCCATGGGCCGGATGCACGGGCACGTCAACGGGCAGATCTTCGCGCTCTTCCTCCTCTCCATCGCAGCCGTCGAAGCCGGACTGGCGCTGGGACTCGTCGTACTACTCTATCGCCGCAAGGGCACGCTCGATGCCGAACACTGGTCGAGCATGTGGGGATAACGCCGGATGAATGAAGCCACCATCCAAATCTGGTCCGTGTTGATCCTGCTCCTTCCGCTCGCCGGTGCCATTCTCGCCGGCGCGCTCGGACCAGGCGTGTTGCGCGGACGGACCCACTGGGCGATCATCCTCGGCGTCGGCGGAGCGTTCGTCGGCGCGCTCACCATCTACACCCAAGTCCTCGGCGCCGAGCATGGCCACACGTCCATATCGATCGTTCTATACGAGTGGATTTCCGCCAGAGCAGGCTCGTGGTTCAACGTCGAGGTGCTCGTCGATCCGCTCACCAGCATCATGCTGCTGGTCGTTACCGGCGTCTCCCTGCTGGTCGTGATCTACTCGCGC
>JAJDDS010000653.1 GCA_029260195.1 Phycisphaerae bacterium | reverse complement strand
GGGATCGATCTTCCCGCCCATGACCGGGCAGGTCGTCTGGTATGAGTAGCTGTTGGCGAGCGCGGCCGCATATTTTGCGGGATTGCCCTGGTACTTGCCAACGCAGCCCTTGCAGCAGAAGTAGACCTTCTTCCCGTTGCTCTCGATGAACACCTTCTGGTCGACCGGCTTCTTTAAGACTGGACAGATCACCTGGACCTTCGCCCTGTCCGCAAGCGCCCTTCGCTGGGCCGCCACCTTAGCCGCATACTTCGCTGGGTCCTTCTGGTATTTGGGAATGCAACCCTTGCAGCAGAAGTACACCGGACCGTCGTCGGTCGCTACGCTTAGCCAAGTAGTCGATTCGGCGACGGGCTTCTTCGGGATCGTCCACGCCGTCGAGGGCTATCAGCCGACGACGGGCGACCTCCTCGTTTTTTGTACGAAGGTAGACCTTGGCGTATGATGTCCTACCGTTCCGCTCGTCGCGGATCGTGATGAACCTGCGATTGGTCTTGCTCTCGGTTTGGAGGCGTACTTGTGGCCGTCCCATATTGTCATCCTCGGCGGAAAAACGCTGCCCGTGAGGTATCGGCTTCGGAATCGACCGGAAGAAGTATTCTCCCTAGTATTCTCCCTTTTGCCGAAATCGCTGTTTCCGCGAGATTGCAGGAACGAACGGAAGTGCTTATTCTACAATAGCTTATGCGCTATTCGCCACCGTAGCTCAGTTGGCAGAGCAGCGGTTTTGTAAACCGCAGGTCAACGGTTCGAGTCCGTTCGGTGGCTGTTGCGTAAGTCCCGCTATTTCAAGCACATCCTCAAGTACCGCAAGGAGTTGCGCGCGGTCGAGTTCTCGCCATACGCTCATTGAATTCCTCGACCCGCTCCTCGAACTCCGCTTGGGTCTTGCACGCGAGCAGTTGCTCGGCCTCATAGGCTTCCGATGACGCGGACATTTTCCCTTTGTGGTCGGGGTGCCCGATGATCCGATGCGTCTGGAGCTCGCGGTTCTTTTGCTCCGCCTCTCGGACCGTGGCATGCAGCGTGTCGATGCGATTCTCCAAGTTCACTTTCTCGGCGTTCAGCGTGCGGAGTTCGCCGCTCATGCCGTTCAAGTGCTGGTCGACCGTGCCGTGGTCCGCCGTCTCGGGGAGCGAGCAAAACTCGCGCACGCAATGAGCGATCCGCTTGTTCTCCGGCGCTTCGGCTTCAGTGTCGTCGGCGCCGCCGAGGCGATCCAACGCCGCTTTCAGGATGGCTGCCAAGTCGGCGGAGTCGTCCAGCCCCAACACCTCGCGGATCCGGTTCACCGCGTCGTCGATCGGCGTCTCGTTGGCGTCGGGCATGTCGTTTTCTCCTGCATGGGCGTTGACCAGCGCTTCGCTACCGACAATGGCTGGCATGTTGGTGAGTCCGACGCTGCGAAGACCGACGACTCTTCGGTCCGTCTTGCGGACGTACACGGTGGGCGAGAAGTACTTGTATCGCTTCTCGACGATCATGTTGACCGCTTCTTCGTCCCGGTCATGGACGTGTGCGTAGATGCCCTCACCGGGCACGTATTCGAGCCGGTGAATCCAGGCGATCGCCGGTGCCTTGCCATCGGCGCGGGCGTACTTGCCGCCCTCGGTCTGGTGTTCGTAGTCCCACGGCACCTGTACGTCGTGTTCATTGAACGCCGCAATCGTCAGGCGCGCGGCTTCGGCGTCGACCACGAAGTCGCCGGCCTTGCTCTTGATACGCCCATCGCGGAGGACCATCACCCTGGCAAGCTGCGACGCGCCCGTGGCGTCGAAGGTGCCACGGCACGTTACGCGAACGGTGTCGGTTCCGCTCGGCGGCTTCGTTGTGTGGTGTTGCTTACGCATCGTTCACCGGTTACGCGAAGGTCACGCGGACGATGTTCTTCCACTCGCCGTAGGCGACGGTGTACCGCCCCCGGACGCCGTAGAGGTGCTTGTCGCGCCTGAATTCCTCTTCCGAGCCGGGACCGACAGCCTTGAATTCGATCGGCTTGCGTTCCTGATAGATGAACGGTCGCACGTGCCCGTCCGTCTTGGCCAGATACCACTCTGTACCGGTGGTCAGTCCGGGGAGGTGCAGCGGTTTGGCCATCGCCGCCAGCACGTTGGACGTGTTGTTGATGACCGTCGCCGCTAGGGCTTCGGTCGCCGCGAAGAGAAGCTGACGCGGGACGATGGCCACCAGCCCGGTCGCGGTCAGCCTCGCGGGCTCGCCGCGATCGTCGTTGAAGCTAAGCATCTGTTCGACGGCGGCTTTGAACGCGGTCTTGAACTCCGCCACGCTCACGGCGGCTGCGTCCACAGCGGTGGCCGGGATGTCGTTGTCCTGCGCCCCGCTGTCTCCGCTCTCGTGTGCGGCGCCGAAGAAGACCTGCCCGTCGTACGAGACGAACCCGGCGGTCCCGCCGTTGATGAGCAACTGCTCGACAAGGTAGTCCGGGTGCGTCGCAGCCGCCAATCGGATCGACGAAGGCGGGCTGGCCGCCGGTTGGTCGGCCCTGATCGACCGCTACGGCGTCAAGAGATGACACCCCGTCAATCGCCGTTTGAACGACGTTCAAACGGCGTTTGATGGGGCATTCCCGCCGGGTCACCCCCGACCCGGCAGCCGAACAATCAAACGACACCCCCAAGATCGACATCATCCCTGCGCGCGTCCCTGCGTGGTCATTATGGCAAACGTTTGGCGTTTATTTCCTGCGCCTTAGATCATTATTACGAACGTTTGGTCATTATTTCTTGCGCCTTAGAAAAACTTTAGAAACCACTTGACGTTTGGCGATTGTTAGGTTAACTTGTACCTAACAGACTCCGAATCTTTCGGGATTCGTGTGGCTGTGATTCTCGGTGTGAGTTGGTCGTAACGATGGCCAGGGATGGCGGGCTATGTGCACACGCATGGATGCTGGAGGGGGCTTGCCTTTGTGTTCTTTCGGCCCCGGGGGCGAATACCGGACCGCGTGGCTCCCGGGGTCGAACTCTATACTTCAGCGTCAGGCGGACCCCATCGGAGGTGCATGCCGAGGGTTGGTTCGCGACGTGGTTTTCGGGATGCGGAGCGGGCCGGCGGACAACGCTGCGGTTGGCTCGGAGATTGGCGGGGCGAACCCGATGACGGGTAACGCTGCCGTCGCGACTGCGGTGAACCTCTTGGCCAACGCCTTACCGCGTGCGTTCGGGGATGTGCGTCCCTTGTCGTCCCACTGGGGCGTCGCGGCTGAGCGGCTCGGCGGGCTGATCCGCCGGGCATTTGGGTCGGGCAACCTTCCGCTGGTCGCGGTGGGTCCGACGGCGATGTTGGAGATCGAGGAGAAACTACATGTCCAAGAGCAAAGGGCGCAAGTCGGCGCGTCGTCTGACGCCGAGGCAACTGGATATCCTCACGCGAATTCGGGACTTTCAGCGCAACCAAGGCTATTCCCCGACGATGCAGGAACTCGCCGACACGCTCGGCATCACGAAGGTCACCGTGTTCGAGCACGTCGAAACGCTCATCGAAAAGGGTCTGCTCCGCCGTGCTCCGCACAAGGCACGCTCTTTGGAAGTTACTCAGATTGCGGAGTTTCCTGACGAGCGGTCGACGGTGTTCCGGCTGGCTGGTCGCATCGCGGCCGGACATCCGGTGGAAGGCATCGAGGACGCTGAGACGTTGGATCTCGAAGCCCTATTCGCCGGGCGGCGTCGACGGTTCGTACTGGAGGTTCAGGGCGAGAGTATGATTGACGAGCAGATCCGTGATGGCGACTACGTGGTCGTCGAGGCGTGCAACAACGTGCGGAACGGTGATACGGTCGTGGCGATCCTACCGGGTGGCGATGCCACGCTAAAGCAGTATTACCGCGAGGGAGGGCGCGTCCGCCTGCAGCCAGCGAATCCGGATTTCAAGCCCATCGTCGTGAACGAGCATGAAGTCGAAGTGCAGGGCGTGGTAAGGGGAGTCATCAGACGGTACTGAGACCCGTTGGGTCACGCCACTCTGGTGGCGTGCGCAAACAAATACATGTCCCGGTGATCAACTTGGTCAGCCTCGGCCAACATCTTGTCGATCTGCTCGTCCAGTCCCTTCAGCCGTTCCTCCAGGGTCTTGGCCGAGGCCGTCGCATGCGGGCTACTGTTCGCCCGGCCCCGTGTCCCGTCCAGCGCCACTTGGTTCAGGCGAATCAACCCCAGGTGCATTGCTACTCGTCCGATCTGCCGAAACAGATACTCGAGTTCCCGTTGGAATTTCGTGCGGAAATCACAGAACTTCGAGTGGTCGATGGTCCGTCCTTCGACCAGCCACAGAAAATCGATCGCGTTGCCACAGTCCCACTCCAGACATCGGCTGGATCTCAGCCCGTGGGTAAGGCCGTAGAGAATGGCTCCGGCCATGACCTTGGGGTGAATCGGCGGCTGCCCCGCGACCAGGACGTAATGCTGTTCCCAGCTCGACCAATCGAGCCCGTCGAGGATTTCCGCGAAAAGCCGGCTCGTGTGATTCTCGGGAATGCGGTCTCCCAGCGTCTCGCGGAACAGGAGTATTTGATCTCGCGGTGACGGAGCTTGGTTCCATCCACTCATGCCACGTGCCTCCATGCTATGCTGCCTATCGAAATCCGCGCGCCCAGTGTAGGTCCTCGGACAAAAGATTGATATCAAAAACCATGCCAAGTAAATCGACAGGCCCTGCACTGTTAGATCGGAGCGCGGAAGCGAGCGTCGCCTTCGCCGCGGATGTGGAGTTCGATTTCTATTCCGCAGCCGCAGTCTCGTTGAAGTGGTTTTCGGCGTGGTGAATACCGCGCGGGAGCGATGAAGTGGGTTGGGCATCTCGCACGCCCGAATGAGCCAAGGCGGCGTGGACGAAGCCGGCGAACATCGGCTCGGGATCGAGCGGGCGGCTGGTGAGTTCCGGGTGGGCTTGCGTGCCGACGAAGAACGGATGTGTCGCCCGCGGTAACTCTAGAACCTGCATAATCGGGTGCGACGGCGATCGACCCGAGAAGATCAATCCACCGGCTTCGAGACGTTCGATGTAGGCTGGGTCGACCTCGTAACGATGTCGAAACCTCAGCCGGATCGTCTTCGCGCCGCCGTAGAGCTCTGAGACCACGGATCGCGGCGTGAGCACGACCTCGTGGCCGCCGAGTCGCATATTCCCGCCGAGGCCTTCGATCTTCTTCTGCTCTGGAAGGATGTCGATCACAGGGTAGGGGCTGTCGGTATCGATTTCCGTGCTGCCGGCGTCCTCCATGCCGCAGACATTCCGAGCGTATTCAATGACCGCCATCTGAAGACCGTAGCAAAGTCCGAGGTACGGGATCTTGTTTTCGCGGACGTAGCGGATGCACGCGAGCTTCCCGTCGACGCCGCGTACACCGAATCCACCCGGCACGATGACGCCGTGAATGTGCTTCAACCGATCCGCTACGTTCTCCTCGGTGAGTATGGAACTATCGAACCACTCCAGTCGCACTTTCGCGCCGTAGTGAACGCCGGCGTGTTCGATGGCTTGTATGATGCTGGCGTAGCTGTCGCGCAGCGAGGTGTACTTGCCGGTGACGCCGATGGTGACCGGATTCTTGGTCGCGCGGAACCTCGCGATATAATCGTTCCAGACGGCGCGATGCGATTCCTCGCGATTCTCGTCCGCCTTGTCGCCCACGCCGAGGAGGTCGAGCACGGCTGTGTCGATCCCGGCGCCGCGCAACATCTCGGGAATCAGGTATACGCTTTCGCAGTCGTGCATCGAAAAGACGCGCTCCATCGGCACGTTCGAGTACATCGCCAGTTTCTCACGTACCTTTTTGGTCGCGGGATGGCGCGCACGACACGCGATAACGTGCGGATGGATACCGGCAGCCATCAGGGCTTTGAGATTCAATTGCGCCGGCTTGGACTTCTGCTCGCCGAGCATGGCCGGCTCGACGATGTAGGTCAGGGCGACGTTGCACACGCTTCCCGGTCCCTCTTCGAACGCGAGTTCGCGGATGGCTTCGATGAAGTAGGCGTTCTCGACGTCGCCGACGGTACCGCCGATCTCGACGAAGATCATATCGGCGCGAGTAGTGACAGCCAATTCGCGCAGGCGGCTCTTCACTTCGCCGGTGACGTGGGGGATCATCTGGACGTCCCGCCCAAGATAGCCGCCGCGACGCTCCTTATCGAGCACGCGCGAGAAGATCTGCCCGCTGGTGCAGAAGTTAAGCCGCGTCACGTCCTGGTTGAGCATCCGCTCGTACGTGCCCAGATCCATGTCGCACTCCATCCCGTCATCGAGTACGAAGACCTCGCCGTGGCGAAATGGATTAAGCGTACCGCTGTCGCGATTGAGATACCCCTCGAGCTTGATCGGCGCGACGGTGACCCCCTTGTCCTTGAGCACCTTCGCCAGCGAACTCGAGAAAATCCCCTTGCCCAAGCCGCTCATCACCGTTCCGAAGACGACGACGTACTTGCACTGCCCGCGCTCGTAACCCGCGGGCAGCGGTGTGTAGAATTCCGTCTCGTCGGAACTGTCGCTCAAAGAAGATAGCAGCCGTTCGCCGTCCATCGCGCTTTCACTCACCCTTTCAGCCCACGGCGTTCGGTACAGAGGATTTGAATCGTTCCACAAACGCCGAATAATCCGCCGGCGTATCGATCCCCACCGCAGCGCGTTCCACGACGCCGACGGCGATCGCACGCCCGTGCTCGAGGACGCGCAACTGCTCCAGTCCCTCGACGCGCTCCAGCGGTGTCGGCTTCAATGTTGCCAACTCCAGCAGGAACTCCCGACGGTACGCGTAGACGCCCAGATGAAGATACGGACCCGCCTCGATCACCGACCCGTCACGCCGATACGGTATGGGACTGCGCGAGAAGTACAGCGCCCGCCCGTCAGCCACCACGACCTTCACGCAATTCGGGTCGTCAACCTCCGCGACGATCCCGCCGCGGCCCGCCGCCGCGAACGGACAAGCCAGCGTCGCCATCGGATTCGACCCGTCGCACGCCAGCGAAGCCAACAAGTCGATCGCGCCCGGTTCGATCTCCGGCTCGTCGCCTTGCACGTTGACGACGACGTCGCACGGAATAGTTCTCGCAACTTCCGCCACCCGATCCGTACCCGAGGGATGGTCGGCTCGGGTCATCACGCACTCGCCCCCGAACGATTTCACAGCCGACGCAATCCGTTCGTCGTCGGTGGCCACGATCACGCGATCGATCCGCTCGGCGCGCGCGACCCGCTCGCACACGTGCTGGACCAGAAACTTGCCCGTCTCTTTGGCGAGGGGTTTTCCAGGGAATCGCGTGGATGCGTAGCGTGCCGGAATGACCGCGATACAGACCAACGGATCCTCCAAAGTGGCTGCAACCCACATCCCACTACGCGGAGCGATCCTACGCGACACCCCACCTCCTGTCAAAGTGCGTTGTCGCACTCCCGGCAGCGCGGTGCATCCCCGGGCAGGGGCCACGATCCAGCCCGATGGAGGCGAGTTGGTCCGTTTCCGCCGGACGCGGCGGCGCCATGGCCCCGGCGCCGCCAGCCACCGGCAAATGAAACCGCCCGAGGAGAAGTGTACAGGAAACACCGCGACCGGAGGTGGCGGTCCATTCGGTGTCTTGAATTGGGGACGGGTTTTCGGACGTCAGTGGATCGCCTGACATGGGTAAATCGACGGTGGGGGGGCAGTAGTGGACGACGACGGTTCGGGCGCCGATAGCTTGTAAGAAGAGTAGTACCCGTCTGCGCGGGATGCAGTGGACTTGCCGGACGCGGGCGTGATCGGGCGGCGGCGGTGTGCCGGGATGGTGTCCCTGCGGTGGCTTTTCGGGGCTCGGGAGGCGGGGTGGGTTTGGCAGTTTCTGACCAATGGAGAGGACACGTGATGAGCGTACGAAAGGTTTTCGCGACTGTGTTGGCGTCGGCGGTGATGGTGTGCGGTCTCTCGACGGCGGCGCGCGGTGCGGACGTCTTGGTGACGGCGAACGCGAACCTGTCGGCGCTGGCGACGGCGGACGACACCGTCCTGCGCTGGACGGGAGCGTATACCGTGACGGTTGATGGTGCGTACACCGGCAAGACGATCGCGGGGATCGATGCGGGTTCGTTCGCAGCCGTGATTGATTTCGGCGGCGCGAATATCAAAATGATCCTCGGGAATTCCGCGGGGTCGGTGTCGATCACAACAAGCGGGGGCGATATATCCGTGACGGGGGCTGGTGCCGGGGCGCGGACGGCAGGCTTCCTGGTGTCGCCGTCGATTTCCGGTGAGACGGTCGACGTCCGCGCGACGATCAATGACGCGGCAAACGCGAACTACTGGGTGATCGGGAACAAC
>JAJDDS010000652.1 GCA_029260195.1 Phycisphaerae bacterium | reverse complement strand
GGCGTCGATGGCGGCGGCTTGGTGGGTGTAGAACTGGTGGATGCCGTCGTCGGCGAGCGCGTCAGCGAGTCGGGGATCGATCGGGGCGATGGGGGCTGCGAATCGAGCCTGGCGGGCGGGGATGGTCTCGACGCGGACGATCTGGTCCTGATATCGTCGGGATCGGCGGATTGAATCGAGGAACGCCTTGACGTCCATCAGCGCGGCCTCCCGCTCGACGAGGGGATTGTCGGGGCCAGAGGCGCGAGGGGAGCGAAAGGCGTGGCTGAGCCTGGGCAGGCAAGGTGCGGGCGGGCATCGTTGGGTTCGTTCGGTCGACGCGCTGTCGCGCAGTTGTCGCCCTCGGAATCGCTCGTGCTGATGTAACTTAATGTTCTTGGAGAACTTACAGGCTTCCGTGGGATGCCGGCGCCGGGCGCGCCGTGGGTTCGTTTGGCGCCGAGCGTACGGAGGCGGGTCGCGGCGGTCCGACGGTTTTCGGGCGTGGCGGTACCGTCGTCAGGTTGTGTGGTCCGGAGTACTTCCATCACGATCGCCCGGCCATTCCAGAGTCCCCGCGCGCGCCAAACGCGCCCTAACAAATACCTTACTCCAGAATTGATCGCGGGTCAAGTGGCGGTTCGCGGCTAGGTTCCTCGCTGCGCTCGGAATGACGGGGGGTGCTCGGGGTGACAGGTCACGACGCATGCGCCTCATCCACAGCGCCGCCCGGATTGGGATGCGCCCGGTGATTGCGTAGTCGTCATCACTCGAAGCGTCCCGTGCCGTCGTTGATTAACATGACGAGCTTCCCGCCCTGCGTCGCGTTGGCTTCGTCGATTGGGACGTCGATGAGGATCAAATCCAGATAGGGATCGTCGTTCAGGTAGACCATCCTCACGTTGGCTACTTTGCGATTGACGGTAAGAACCTGCCCGGGTGTCCACGACAGCCCGGACCCGTCATTGTGCAGCACCGCCATCGCCTGGTCGCCATAGCTGGCTGATACGACGTCGAGATCACCATCACCATCCACGTCACCCGTCGTCACATGGACGGGGCTTCTGCCAGCCTCCTGCGTCACCATGTTTAGAAATCCGCCGCCCGGCGTGCCCCGGAAAAGTGCGAACTCGCTGGTCTCAATGCCGAGTCCACGCCCGATGAGCAGATCGGGGGCTCCGTTCCCATCGACGTCGCCGACCTGCATGCCGAGGGCTTCGCCGCCGCTATCGAGCGTGTCGGTGAGTGTCATTATCCCCGTTCCGTCGTTGTCGAAGATCAACACGCCAGGGCTACCGGGTTGGGCGGTGAACGCGAAGCCCGCGGCTGATACGGCAAGGTCCAAGTCGTCGTCGCCATCAAAATCCGCGAGCTTACCCGCCAGTGGAAAGGTCCCTGCCGGCATCGAGACCGTGCTCGCCAACTCCATCATCCCGGAACCGTCGTTGATCAAGACGCCGGCAGTGTCCGCCAAGTTGAATCCGACGACATCAACGTCACCATCGCCGTCCACATCGCCGATTTCCAGGAACTGCATGGGGAATTCGAAGGACTGCGTATCGCCGACGCTGAACTCAGCCGTCCCGTCATTGGTCCAGACACTTACACCGGCGAAGTCGGTCATCATGAAGTCGGTGTCGCCGTCGCCATCAAAATCCGCAGCCGTGGCTGATGGCATGGTGGCTGAAGCCGTGCGCGCCCCGCGGTCGAAAACGCCATCACCGCGATTGATCAGAATCTCGATGAAGTCAGGTCCGGAGACGGCCACGACCAAGTCGGTGTCGCCGTCGCCGTCGAGATCGGCTGCATCCAGGCTCGTGATCCGCTGCCCGCTCATTGAGCACGCGTTGGAAGACGCCCCGCAGACCGATCTTGACGGTGGGCTGGTGAAGGCTTCGGGAAGCGACCCGGGGCGGTTGCCGCATGACGCCAACAGCGCGCAGAGTCCGACCAAAGCGCAGGGCACGCATGTCCCAATGACGATACCGGTATTCATCGCAATCTCCCGAACTCTCCGTCACCGTGGTGGAGGAATACCGACACACCTTGCGCACCAACGGGAACGATGAGATCGTCGAGCCCGTCTCGATTCACGTCGGCTGCGACGAAGCGCCCGGGGATTATGGTTGGCAGGTACAGGGAGGCGAACAGTGTGAACTCGCCATTTCCGTCGCCGCGCAGTATCGCGATCGATTCATCCTGGTCTTTGGAAACCGCCAGATCGACGAGACCATCGCCGTCAAAATCCCCTGTTTGAACGGCCAGAACCGCGGTTGGATACCAGATTACCTCGTCGACGTCGACTACGCTGAGCGTGCCGAGCGTGCCGTCTCCGTCGTTGAAGGCGATGGACATCGCGACTGAGTAATAGTTGACGGCTACCACGTCGGGCGCGCCGTCCGCGTTCAGATCGACGACGACGGGCGCCGTCAGCATGTTCTCGGTTGGTACGCTTTGCACGTTCGAGAGCGCCAGTTCGGAATCCAACCGGAGGACCTCAAGGGCGAGGCCTGCGGTCAGGATCTCATCACGCCCGTCACCGTCAAGATCGCCGCCGGCGACACCGAGGACAAGGTCCAAATCAGCGGTCGGTCCGGCCGTGAATCTGCCGTCACCCTCGTTCAACAACAGTCCGATCGCGTTCGATACGGAGCTGCCCACCACCAAATCCGAATCTCCGTCGCCGTCGAAATCTCCAGTCGCGACATATTCGGGCGAATCCACGGATTGGATTGCCGCGGGCGATGGGATCCCCCCGGCAGGCTTGCTCAGCAAGACCACCAGATCGTCGGCGTTCAATTCCGACGCGGTCCCCACAGCCACGACATCGACAGAGCCGTCAGCGTTGAAGTCGCCGGTGATCATATGTCCTATCTCCAAACCCGCCGGCATTCGTCGGGTCTCGATGAGACCGCTCGACGCCGATTCCGTGTCGAAGACTACGACTTCTTGCGCGGTCGCGACGAAGACCTTCGGCGGATCGTCACCGACGCCGCCATTCGCGATGGTCTCCGGCAAGATCGACGGCAAGGCGACGTTGGTGTCCGGTTCCCTGGCGAACCCAACGACGCGCTGCAGGACAGCCGCGCCGCTCTGCCGCAACCGAAGCGTCGCCATCGCTTGGAAAACCGAGTTGTTGATCAACGACTCCCGGAAGCGTTGCTCAAACAGGACGGTGTCGCGGTTGTCATAGGTGTTCATGATGTCGGCTTGGTCCTGCACGTGGTACATTCCGAGCATGTGGCCGATCTCATGGGCTGCGACATTTCCTATGGCGTTGGCCAGTTGCTCAACGTCGGGAATTAACGAAAACTGCGACGGGTCCATGCTGTCGGTGAAGACAATGGCTTCGTCGGATGGATCGGAGTTACCCGGATCCACGCCGCACATCGCGAACCCGAATGCGGCACTCGTGGTCCCACCAAAGTGGATGGTGGAGAAAGGCTGATCGGGCGGCGGCTCCTCGGAACGCGAATCGAGGATTCTCACGCGATACCCGGCAAATCGACGGTTCACGTTCTCCACTACGGAATCCGCCAGGCGCTCGGTCTCGCCCGAATACTGCTCGTCGATACTCGCCGCGTCAAACTCGGGCAGCGTCTGCACAGCACCGTCGATCGCGACCCGCCCACCGGCGAAGTTCAAGAACACGGCTTGCTCGTATGGATCCGCGCCTCGATTGCCGCGTTCAGCCGATACGGACAGCGCGTACTCAGTTTCCTGCAATAGCAGCGAAATGGGAGATCGCGCGACCACGAGCAGATGGGTCAGGCCGCGTTGCTCGTTCGAGGCGCCAGGGCGAATGACCATTGAGATCGAGGAAGCTCTCGTAGATGCGGAATCGGCGACGGCGAGCACAAACGGATCATCTGAGGTGAAGGGTCGCGTGTCGATTTCCGCGAGCAATGGAAAGCCCGGAAACGCCTCGACCAGTGCGGCCGACACGTGGAGCGCCGCTCCGGGCGTCTCGACCTGAACACAGACACGTGTGCCCACCGGCAGCGGGCCCAGATCATAAACGTCGACATCGACGCGGGTCTGGATGCTCGGCAGCGTGCCCGAAATCCGAACGGTCGAGCCCAGGCTCAGAGGTGCGACGGTCGCTTCCTCCATCGCGTCGTTTGGCTCGGACTCGGTGACAGCCGTTGTCGGGCCGTCCGCGGATGCACAGGGCGGCGCGTCAACGCGCCCATCGCACGAGACCGACACCTGATCGTTTCTGCATGCGGAAAGCGACCCGAGGCAGAGGATGGCCAGCCCTGTCACACCCTTTGTGCTCAACTGCGTCTCCACACCAAGCCGCTGAATGACCTGCCCCCCCCGGCAAGATCGACCATACGGGATGTGGGCGATTCGAGTCAAGGGTGGCGGCGTTGGTGGATGCACAATGGGAGGCGCCGTTGTTGGCGACCGCGTCGGCAAACCGGCGCGCCGGGTACTGAGGGTACTGGGGACCGCGCCGGGCCTACTGTGTGTGGCTGGGGCGGGCCCGCAGGTGACGGATCGAGGCACTGAACCCTGTGGATTTCTGGTGTTGGGATAGATCGCTCGCGCCGGCCCCGTCCGTTAGACTGCTCCGCGCACGGCAGGCGAGGAACCTAACATGTTCCTTACGCTTTGTGATGGCGTGGGGCGGGCGGGGCTTCGGAGCGCGCGTGAGTGTTCGGGACGAGCCCTGGCGGACGGATGCTGCGGGTGTTTTTGGGCTGAGATCCCGATGAATCAACAGGGGAGGGTGCGCCCGGGTCGGTTCCGGCGGATCGGTCCGATGGGCCAACGGAGGCGTTTGCCCCTCCCCAGGTGCGGTCAATGTGCGTATTATTGAGACGTGTGTTTGACCTGTCGCGTCCGCGTGGTGATGGCGGGAGCGGGCGAGGCGTCACGGGGTACCACCCTGGAGTCTGAGTTTGGACGAGAAACGTCTTACGACTGACAGCGGCTGGCGCGGGGCGTTCGCGATGTGGTTGATCGCCGCGACGTTGCTGGGTGCGGGTCTTCGTTTCCACCAACTCGGTGACGCGAGTTTCTGGAACGAGGAGTTGTACACGATTCGGAGCTGCACGAATCTTGGTGAGATGCACCGGTCCAAGGTGTTGGGGTATGTACCGACGGCGTTGGGGTTGTGGTTTGCGGGCGTGGACCCGTCCGAGCTTTCGGTCGCGGAACCGGAGACTTGGCGCTCACTGGGAGTGACGGAGTGGTGGGCGCGGTTAGCGTCGTGCGTGATCGGGATCGTCTCGATTCCATTGCTTGGATATGCGAGTCGGGGGGTGCTGGGGTGGCGTGCGGCGGGGATGCTGTCGGTTTTTCTGGCGGTGTCGCCTTGGCATATCTATTGGTCGCAGGCGTCGCGTTTCTACACCCAGCAGTACGTTCTCTATAACCTGTGCTTGCTATGGTATTTTCGGGCGACGGCGGAAGCGTCGCGTGGTCGATTCGCGGCGTCGATGGTGGTGCTGCTGCTAGCGTTCTTGACGCAGCCGCCCGCACTGGTGATTTGCGCGGTTTTCGCAGTGGACTGGTTGGTGGGTCTGCTGCGTGGGGAAAGGGTTCGACTCGGCAGGTTCGGTTGGGTCGCGGGG
>JAJDDS010000651.1 GCA_029260195.1 Phycisphaerae bacterium | reverse complement strand
TGAGCATGTGGGTGACCTTGCCGTTCTTGATCTCCCAGAAACAGTCACCGCCAAACTGGAAGTTGTACCGTCGCTGATCGATGCTGAAGCTGCCCATGCCGCCGATGAGAATGCCGCGTTCGACGCCGCCGATGAGTGTGTCGAGGGTTTCGCCGTCCGGCTCGAGGCCGATGTTGCTGATGCGGACGATGGGGACGCTGGACCAACTGTCTGCGCGACACGAACCGCGTGATCGCGACTCGCCGATGGCGCCGGCTACCTCGCGGTTGGTCGAGTAGCCAACGAATTGACCGTGATCGACAATGGGCCATTTCTGACACGCGACGCCGTCGTCGTCAAAGCCGGTGCTGGCGAGCCCGCGCGATTGAGTATTGTCAGCCATGAGGGTGACATGCTCGGAGCCATACTGGTAACGTCCGAGCTTGTCGGGGGTGAGGAAGCTGGTGCCGGCGTAGTTGGCTTCGTAACCGAGCGCGCGGTCGAGTTCGGTGGGATGCCCGCACGATTCGTGGATGGTCAACGCCAAGTGGGCTGGGTCGAGCACGAGGTCGTGCTGTCCGGGCGCGGGTTTTGGAGCGTGCAATTTCTCGACGGCTTGGTGGGCGATACGGTCGGCTTGACTGAGGAAGTCCGCACTGACCACCTGCTCGTATCCACAACGCAGGTAGGGCAGCGACAGTTCGCGCGATTGGAAGTCGCCGTCCTTGACTGCCGTCGCGCCGTACCCTCCTCCGGTGGCCAACAGGTCGAAGTCAATGGCGCTACCTTCAGTGGAGGCGAAGTGCTTGATGTCGCGCTGAGCCCAGAGGTTGCCGCGGCTTCTGGATATTTCCTTGCGACGGTGCATTATTTCGGAGACGCCGAGAAGCAGATCGCACTTGTCTGCCAGCGCGACTGCGAATGGATCGATCACAGCCGCAGTGGTGACGACCTCTCGGTGTCGGGGTTCCGCCGCCAGTCCGACGCGACGCCGCATGAGAATTCTGCTTGCGCTGGCGACCTCGACGGCACGCTGGGCAACGTCGCGGACCCCACTGGGCGTGAACTCGGCGCCGGCTGCGAATCCCCAGGCGCCGTCGAACAACACACGAATGCCATACCCGCTGCTGAACCGGTCGGATATGCCGCTGATGCGCTGATCCCGCGCGCGGACGCTCTGTGTGCGCGTTTCCAGCAGGCGGATGTCGCCGTAGTCGCCGCCAGCTTTGATGACGCGCCGCATCGCAATGCGGGCGAGATCCGGCCAGCCGGTCTTGTCGACCGGGCCCCGCGACTCCATACCGACCGTCGACGACCTCTGTCGGCCGGTCACGCAGCCGCCGAGGTACAGTGACGCCGCCCCGCAGCCGCAGGACTTGACAAACTGTCGCCGGGACTGATCCGTTATGAGACTCATCGCGTGCTCCAGTAATAGAATGGCGAACTCAGAATGGAAATTGACAGTCGCCGCACTCCGTTCATTCGCTATTCGACATTCGGCATTGTTCCCTACACGCTTTCGATCACGGTCGCAACGCCTTGTCCGACGCCGACACACATGGTCGCCAGCCCCCATTGGGCCTTTCGCCGGACCATTTCGTGAACCAGGGTCGTTACAATGCGGGCGCCGCTGCACCCGAGGGGGTGCCCGAGGGCGATGGCACCGCCGTTGACGTTGACTTTGGAAGCGTCGAGTTCGAGCTGCCGGATGCACTCGAGCGACTGACAGGCGAAGGCTTCGTTCAGTTCGATCACGTCGAGATCGGATACGCTCAGCCCGGCGCGAGCCAGCGCCGTTCGCGTCGCGGGGACCGGTCCGAGCCCCATGAACGCCGGGTCGACGCCGGCGGTGGCCGACGCACCGACGAGCCCGAGGATGGGTAGTTTCTGTTTCTGAGCGGATTCGTGCTCGACGAGTAGGATGGCTGCCGCGCCGTCGTTGATCCCCGATGCGTTGCCGGCCGTTACGGTACCGTCTTTGGCGAACGCGGGTCTGAGTTTCGCGAGCGCTTCGAGCGTTGTTTCGGGACGCGGATGCTCGTCCTGATCGACGATGACGGGATCGCCTTTGCGTTGAGGAACTTCGACGGGGACGATTTCGTCGTGGAATGCGCCCAATTCCATCGCCACCTTGGTCTTCTGCTGCGAGTCGAACGCGAAGCGGTCCTGATCCTCGCGGGAGACGTCGTGTTTTCGAGCGACGTTTTCCGCCGTCTCGCCCATTCCGTACGGCTGGTGCATGGTGGCGAGTTTGGGATTGGTGAACCGCCAGCCGATGGTGGTGTCGTGGAACTCGGGTGTACCGCGCGGATATTCCGCTTGGGCCTTCGCCATCACGAGGGGAGCGCGGCTCATGCTCTCGACGCCGCCGGCGATGAATGCGTCGCCGTGGTTGGCTTCGATCATGCGTGCGGCGATGTTGATGGCGGAGAGGCTTGAGGCGCAGAGACGGTTCAGCGTGCATCCCGGAACCGACTCCGGTAGACCGGCGAGGAGGGCGGCCATTCTGGCGACGTTTCGGTTGTCCTCACCGGCTTGGTTGGCGGCGCCAAAGTAGACGTCCTCGATGCACGCGGGCTCGACTCCGGATCGCTCGACGACGGTTCGGATGACGAGGGCTGCGAGGTCGTCCGGACGGACGGAACGCAGGGCGCCGCGGTAGCGCCCGATGGGTGTTCTAATCGCTCCGATGATCGCCGCCCGTCTCATGGGGGCGTAGTATATGCTGGGGGGACGCGATTCGCCAGCGCCAAACAGGTGCGCGGCGCACTACGGGTGTGGCCATACTTGGTGGCAGCGGAGAATTGGTTCTTCCGGGCTTCAAGTGCCTTGGGGCCAGGCGGCTTGTCTGCCCGTGTTTTCGCGAGGGTGTCGTGCGAAGCACTGGCGGGCAAGCCGCC
>JAJDDS010000066.1 GCA_029260195.1 Phycisphaerae bacterium | reverse complement strand
CCCTCGCCCGATCCTCCCTGTGTCGGTCGCCAGTACAATGCCTCAACCGGACAGCGGTCTCTCCGAGACCGGAAGGGAGCGGACCCGTCATCGTCGCGAACAACCGCTTCCTTACCGGCGCGGTTCGGTCTCCGCAATCATCCCCAATCGCAAAGCACCATACAGCAGCATTCCGTCCCAACAGATGATAGGGCACGCGACGCGCCAATACCCGTGGCTTCCAAGACCGGCCCCAATCCGCCGACCGCAGGCACATTTGCGGACGCCCGCGCCCGTTGACCGTCCCAGACGATCCCCATCCGCCCATGCACGCGACGCTATCGCCGGACACCCGCCGCATTGCGTCCACCACCACCCTTCCGCCCGGCGCCAGCCTCAACCGGCGCAACCCGATTCGGATCCGCTCGATGTAACGGCTGGAACCGCTCGAACACCACCTCGTCGCCCAATTCAACCCAAGGCGACTCCAGCAAGGGCGCCGGTGGAACCGGACACGGCGTGTCATCATCGCCGCCTACAAAATCGGCCTCACCGAACGCAGCGCCGTGGGCATGACACGTCATGCAGCCATCGCAGAATCCGTGGAAATCGTACGCCGCCAGCCAATCCGCGTGGCACACCGCGCACAACCCGCCAGGATCGCCCCACCCCACCGTCAGTCCCGCCACACCGACCTCGACCACGCGGGCGGACCCAAACGTATTCCACGGCGGACCGTTCCACCCCCCCGTCCGTGTCCCGTCGTCCACAATCGTCGTCCCGTCCACGAAGTCCCTAATCATGTACGGATTCCCAGCCGGGTTGACCGGAGTGTACGAACCATGCGGATCGTGGCAGACTTGGCAATCCATGTCCGCCGAAGGGGCACCCGAATAACCATTCCACGCACGTTTCGAATCCGGACCGTGCGCTGAGTGCGTCCACGTGTAGTCGACGTACCACGGTCCTTCCACATTCTCACAGGATTCGACACCGCGAAGTGACGAACAATCAGCCGTGAGACACGCACCACCCAGTATCGTCGTCCAATCCATCCCGAGATCGACCCATCTCGGATCGCTCACGTCGATAACCGGACCGACCACGCCAGGCGGAAAGGCCGGATCCAGCGGCCCGGTTCCACCACCGTGGCATTGAAAGCAAAAATCGTTCGACGCGCCCACCCAAGGGGACGTCGTGTCAAACGGGTCAGACACCGGCTGCGACGCCGACGACGTATGTGCGCCGTGGCAGTTGAGGCATTCCAACTTCGCCCCGCTGAACGCCTGGTCACCGTCGCTGATATCATGGTGACTGTTGACAGGTCGCAACGTGCCCTCGTCCGCGAAGCAGCCATCGCCGTACATCTCCTCCCATTGCAGAGTCCCCGTGAACAGCGTAGCCGTATCCGGTGGGACATTTCCGCTGCCGAACGGATCGAGCGGCATCCCCAAACGGGTCGCGCCATCGGCGTCGTGGCAACCCTGGCAGAAGTTGGAAACGTCCGGATCGAAAGCGAGATCTTCCGGTTGAACGAATCGGTACACACTTCCGTCGTCGGGATCGATGAGCTCCACGAACCCGTCCGAATGCGTGCCGATGCTGTGGCACACCAAACATGTCGTGTTATCCAGTTGGGCGCCGTAATGCGCGTGGGCGTCAGCCGCCGGAAACTCCGACACAACCGCCCGCCGACCACCCACCGGCAGACCGTCCCCATTATTCTGCGCCGCCGCATGGCAGCCCGTACAGTCTACAGTGCTCGCGTCGATCCGCTCGTAACTCTCGGGCGTATGGTTGCGCGAATGGCACCGAATGTAACAGTTACCGTTAGCTTGGTCAGGGTCGATCCAGAACGCCGTACTCGCATCCTCGCCGTCGATAAACTGAATATCGTATCCGTTGTCAAACGACGTCTGGAAGTTAATGAGCCCTTCCTCACCCATGTCGAACGGTGCGTGCGTATCGTGGCAGATGAAACACGGCGCGTCCTCGCTACGCACGTGTTTGTCGTGCCGGTTCCGGAACGCATTTAGCTGAAAAATCGTCGCGGTTTCGTCATGGCACGCCCAGCAAGCGGCGTAGTCACCATCGCCCGGCGTGTAAGGATTGTAGTCCGCGATGATGTACTGGTCCTTCAGAAGCGAACCGAACGACGACCCATGATCCTCGTGGCATGAACGGCAACTGTCCGGACCCAGCAAAGACGCATGCGTCGTTCCGCCGAAGGCAGACTTGTCGTAACCCGTCCCCGTCGATCCCGCGGGAAACGACACACCAGCCGGCGGATTACCGTCGTGGCATGTCTGACAAAACGACACTCCGTCGCCTGCCCAAGGAGCGCCACTGTCTGGGTTCGCGAGCAACGCCGACGGGCTCGCACTGTGGGGGTTGTGACAGTCGCTGCACTCAACGCGCGAACCGTCAACTTGTTCCAGCGAACTGACATTGTGGTGATGCGCCAGCGCGAACAGAGACTGAACATCACTGGACGCCGGACCATCCGCGTCGTGGCAAGTGTAGCACATGCCCTCCTCCTCACGCAGAGGATCACCCGGAACCGCGGGCTGCGAAGCGTCAAACGGAGCAAGCATATCCAGTTTCGCCGATCCGTGGCCCGTGCTGTGGCATCCGAACGCCTCGCCGCCGCCGAAACACGTCATGGGACCGGCCGCACCGCCCGCGTGGTGAGACGCCGCCGACCACGCAGCCGCGTCGATCACCGGAGGCGTCATTCCGTCGGCGAAAGGAACGCTGCCGCTCGCCGCATCCGCGTCGTGGCAGGCGAGGCAGAATGTTTCGAGTTTCACCGCTTCGACGGAGTCCGTCATCGGATCACCCGTCAGTTCGATGACCGTGGCCAAGTTCCCGGGGGCGTCTACATTCCACAATCGAACGCGCCCCTGCTGGTGCTGGCTGGTATCGTGACAGACGATGCAGTCACTCGCCGTCACGTCCGCGCCTTGAATGTGATGACTGGCCATCGCGAACTCCCCGACGACGGGTCGACGCGGACCCTGCTGGGCGGCGTGGCACGACGTGCAATCTCCCCCCGTCGGCATGAACCCGGCGCTGTGCGGATGACAGTCCGTACAGGCGAGTCCATCGTTGTGGGGAATCCCCAACCCGCTCGCAAGGTGATACGTCGTCGCGGTGTGGCACACCTGGCAGATCCCGTCATTGGCCGTCGGATCGCCGTCATCGAAACTGTTGGGACCTTCGCGCGCCAGGAACACAACCGGTGCGTCCAATCCCGTCGTCTGGTTGTGAACCGACGTCGCCACCAGCGACAGATTCACGTTGTCCGGGTCGTGTACGTCGTGACATTCGTTGCACGTCGGCTGCCAACCGCCCGACGGCGTGTGAATAACGTGCTCGGTGTGGCACAATTGACACATCGTCTCGTCATTCGCGCTGCGCAGCAGCATCCCGTCGCCAGCCCCGCCATTCGCCGCACCCGAGTCCGCACCGTGCGGCGCGTGACACGTCGTGCACTCGACATTACCGGCCTTCAACGGCGGCAAACCCGGTGTCGATCCCACTGGAAACTCCCCCGTCCCTCCGGGGAACAAGAAGCCAACTGGATGGCTGCCGCACGCGCCGACCCCGCAGTCGCGCGGCGCGTGACATTCCTTGCACATCGCGTCACCGGCATTGCTGACGCGCAGATACGGCGCACCCGCATTGTTGTTGTGTTGGTTGTGACACGTGGCACACTTGATCGACCCACCGTCCAGATGTGCTTCCATCTCCCCACCCGGCGCCGGACCGACCGAGTCCGCAAACACGTTCACCGCGTCCACGCCCCACGCGTGCGAACGCCCTTGCCCGTCAATCGCCGTCGGATGCGTTCCGAACGGGTCCGCCAAATCCGTCTCGTTGATTGGAATACTCAACCCCTGACCCGCCGTGTTGTGGCACGACGTACACAGCGCCGTCTGCCCCTCGACCAAACCCAGATGCCCGCCCGGCTGACCGGTGATTCCGTGACATCGGCCGCAAATTACAGGCTCTTCGATCATGTGCGGACCTTCGTAGTCCGACGCCGGTGATTCCGTCGGCGGCCATCCCCCAGCGGACATGAATCGATCCTCCGCCGACAAGTTCACCCCAAGCGCGGGCGAGGACCCCTCCAGCGGCGCGCCCAACACCGGCGCCTCGTAGATCTCAACGCTCGACGCGTTTGTACTCACCACATACACCCGCGTTTCGTCAACGCTCAGCGCCAGATCGCACGGCACTCGGACCTCACCCGCCGCGTAACCGTACGTGACCACCTTCCCCAACTCCACCCCGACCGGATCAAAAACTCGCACCGTGCTCATCATCCCGTCACTCACGTAGATTCGCCCTGCCCCGTCGACCGACAGCCCCAGCGTCCGAGGCATCCACCCCTCGTCAAGACCACCGGGAAGAAACAGAATTCGATAGCCGAATTTCGTCAAGAACACCCCCGTCGTGGTGAACGTCTGCACCCGAAAGTTGTCGTGATCCGCCACGACGATCCGCCCGCCCGCCTCATCAACAGCGATTGCACTCGGATACTTGAACTGACCAGGCAGTGTCCCTCGCTCACCCATCAGCAGCGCCAAACTCCCGTCCGACTCGAACGCGTAGATCCTATCCGCACCCGAATCGACCACGTAGACCCGCCCGGTGTCACTCGCGACGTCGATATCCGTAGGCCGTTGGAATGTCACCACCCCATCGCCCAGAAACCCCACAAACGCGAACGTCGCATCGTGAATCGCCACCAGCGCGTCATCCCGATGTGTCACGAAATACCGGCCGTCCGGATGAACAGCCACGCCCACCGGACCTTCCGGCACCGCCCACGCACCCAGCGATGCCCCCGCCGCGTCAAACCGCGCAAGGTGGTTATTCAGCGCGTCAGCCACCACAAACGACTCATCCGCAGCCACCGCAATCCGAGACGGTCCGCGAAGATCAGCCGTAATCGTGCCAACATGGATGAGCGGATCAATCGCGACTCCACCCGCCAGGCACATCGAGACAATCGCACCAATTAGCATCGAGCAACTCCTTCATCACAGAAAACTCCTCCGCAGAACCTAAAACCCACAGCAAACGCCATGCCGCATCAGGCTCGACGCAAACCAATTCCCGCGACCGATACTCCCACGCCATTCTGCACCCGTTCCACGGACCGGCACACCACCCACGCCCTGGCTGGTTCTCAGTACTCGGAAGACATGATCTGAGATTCCCGATTGTGAGAACGTAGCTGCCCGCCGAAAGGACGACGCTCCCAACACCAGCATCTGCGATGACGCGAATCACCCGACACCTTCGCGTGCGCGATATCTTACGCTGATTTCGGGCTGGACCGCTCGGGCCGCGTACCGGCCCGTTCCGGGGATCGAAACTAACGTCCACGCTATTTGATCGGGGGATGGAGCAACGCGGGGATCGAGCGCCCACGCAACCACGTTCCGATCGGGGGGGGGAAAAATGCTGCTTCCAAGAACAACCGCCGGATGGTCCGTCGCCGCTGCGGTGCTGACCGCCGCCGTTTTTGGGCGTCCCGCCCCGTCCGGGGCCGACGCGAACGACCTCGCCAGAGACAATGCGCTCGGCTGGGGCCGCGGTCCGGGAATCTGGAATCACCCGACCGGCGTCACGCCGCCTCCCGAAATGACACTACCCGACGATTGGCCCCTCGGGCCAAATGGCACGATCGTCTGCTCAACCTGTCACGAGCAACTACCCGCGATCAACGGTTCCACCGGGCCATCGCTTCGGGACATCCGACGCGATTCCGAGCCCGACGTCGCCTTCTGCACGCATTGCCACGACGCAAACACCGCCCGAACCGCACGCTCGGTGCATTGGTTGGCCGTCCGCGTCGCCCATGTCCGCCCGGACGACGGCGGAGCCGCCTGGCCCGGAATCGACGCCCAGTCCCGAAAATGCCTTGGCTGCCACGACGGCGTCACCGCCGGCGATTCCGTCAACGGCACCGACCGCGCCGGCGCCCGCTCCGGCTATGGACACGACCAGAAAAACCACCCGATCGGCATCCCCTATCGGACCACCGGGCGAAACCAATCCGACACGCAGCTCCGTCCCGTGAGCATGCTACCCGCCGAAATCAGGCTGCCCCAGGGCCGCGTGAGCTGCGTATCCTGCCACAACCTCTATGCCAAAACGCCCAAGCTGCTGAGCGCCCCCATCGAAGAGTCTCACCTATGTTTTACTTGTCACAGCATGAATTGACGTGCCAAGCCCTGTCACTCGCGATCGAATCTCCGGCTAGCTCCGCACCGTCTGGGAAACGCGTCCGATAATTTCTCAACTCGAGAACCAACTCTCTCAATTCTGATCCACCGATACCCCGCCCCGCAGCCACCCAGCGGACATGTTCCTCCCCGACCAATGCGCGGCACGGAACATGCTTAGCATAACTTGGTAGAATGACTCTTTGGACTCAGCCGCGGGCACAGAAGCGGCGACCCGTCGGGCGGTCCAGCCCGGGCCGCTTGGGGGAAAACTGGTGTCGGTCACGGATCACAACTCCTCTCGTCTATCCACAGCCGTGGCACTCGACGCAATGCCGATGGCGTTCCGGCCGATCTCGCCCGACCGCCCATCCGGCGATACCGCTGCCGCGGCGAAGGTCGGCTCGTCACATTGCCCCGTCTTCACACCAGCGGTCGACCGACAAACCTCCCGCCGCGTCTGGGCGCTTCGGATCCTCCTCCCCATCGCCGCGCTGGCAACGCTGGCTGCTCTTTTCGTGGGGACGCAGGTTCTGGAACGACATCTTCTGCCCGACATCTCGACCGGATGGCAACACGCGCTTCTCACGTTGCGCGCGGCGGTGGTCACGGTCGCGTGCAGCGCAGCCGTCTTCTTCCCGATGCAACGTCGTCGGAGGCGTTTGACCCGAACCGCCGAGCAGTTACGCCGTCTGTTGGAATCGTACGACACCGACCATTCGATGCCCGCGCGGTTCGAGAATCCATATCTGGTCCATTGCGAGGAAGCGCTGCGATCGGTTCCCGGCCGGCGTGCCAAAGACGTCACTTCGGGCGAGCGGTGTTGGCATGTGGTCGCGCTCAACAACCGCAACGACGGCGTGTCCGGTCCAGCCGTTTCGATCCAGCGATGCCTGGGATGCGATGTCTATCGCAGATCCTGCCCCGACGACCTCGCCGAGCTCGGAGAGAGCTTCAACAACATGATGTTCCTCCTCGAAAACGAAGCACGCCAGGTCGGACGCATGCGGACAGAAATGATCGAAAAAGAAAAGATGGTCGCCATCGGTCAAATGGCCTCCGGTGTCGCCCACGAGGTGGGCAATCCACTTTCCAGCATCTCGTCGATCGTGCAAATGCTCAAACGCAAAAAAGACCAATCGCCTGATACGGATCAACTCGACTTGATCCAAACCCACATTCAGCGTATCTCGACGACCGTCAGGCAACTCGTCAGCCTGGCTCGCCCCGGCACCGAACACTGGGAACGGATCGACATCGCCCAAACACTGGAGGAAACCGTCCGACTCGTCAGTTTTGATCGCCGCGCACGCAACGTCGAGATCGCCTGCGATGCGTCCGCCGCCTTGCGCCCGACATTCGGGTTGCGAACTCAGCTTCAACAGGTCTTTATCAACCTCGCACTCAACGCGCTGGACGCCATGCCCGGTGCCGGGCGCCTCACCATCGATGCACGCATGCGGCGCGGTGGGGTCGAGGTAACCATTGAGGACACCGGCTCCGGAATCCCCACCGACGTCGGGCGCCGCATCTTCGAACCCTTCTTCACGACCAAAGAGGTCGGCCACGGAACAGGACTGGGCCTGAGTGTCAGTTACGGGATCATTCAGAAGCACGGTGGGACGATCGACTACTGCCCTGCGCCCGATGAAGGAACTGTATTCACCGTTTTTCTGCCCACATTGGAACGCACCCCGAAAGACAGCCATGGGTCAAAAAACAATTCTGCTCGCTGACGATGAGGACACGCTACGTACGAACCTTGCTCAAGTACTGGAAGAGGAGGGCTTCCACGTCATTGCCTGCCGTGACGGGACCGAGGCGCTCCGCGCGCTCAAAGGCAACGCCGTCGATGCCCTCATCACCGATCTGCGCATGCCCGGAATCTGCGGCATGGAGCTCATCGATCACGCCCGAAAGCTCGCACCCGACGCCGCCGTCGTCGTCATTACCGCTTTCGGGGAAGTCGAAACCGCCGTCGAAGCCATGAAGAAGGGCGTCCGCGACTACATTTGCAAGCCGCTCATTTTCGACGAAGTCATCTTCAAGCTGAAGCGTCTCCTCGCCCATGAACACCTCGCAAAAGAGAACAAACTCCTTCGCGAACAGATTCGCCAGTCCTTCGAGATTTCCTCAATCGTCGCCGAGTCGCGGGCGATGGTCGCCATCCTCGACACCGTCCAACGTATCTCAAACATCATGAGCAACGTCTTGATTTGCGGCGCGAGCGGAACCGGAAAAGAGGTCCTCGCCCGCGCACTCCACTACGGCGGAGTTACCAAGGCCTTGCCCTTCATTCCCGTCAACTGCGGAGGACTCACCGAGACGCTCCTCGAAAGTGAGCTCTTCGGACAC